>CALYVJ010000001.1 GCA_945494195.1 uncultured Selenomonas sp.
CGGGAAGCAGTGCGTACACGGGACTTCTCAGCAGCGTTCTTTGCATGGCGCTTAGCGTCAGATTTTACACTAAGAATAGATGCTTTGATATTTGGCAAGTAATTCACCCCCCTTAACAAATTCGTTACTTTGTTATCATAGCATGTGAAAATATAAAAAGCAATAGTTTTCTTTAGTTCTGCCGTCTATTTCTTGCAGGTGAGCGGTGTTCAATGCTATAATACGATAGATATGGATTGTTATTTTGAAAGGAAAATGACTATGCAGAACAAAAATATCCGCAATTTCTCGATTATTGCACATATCGACCATGGCAAATCGACGATTGCGGATCGTTTGATTGAATATACCGGGACACTCACGAAGCGAGAGATGGAAGCGCAGGTTCTCGACAACATGGATCTGGAGCGTGAGCGTGGCATTACTATCAAGGCCCAGACGGTGCGCTTGGACTATAAGGGAAAAGATGGGCAGATGTATCAGCTGAATCTCATTGATACACCGGGCCATGTCGACTTTACCTATGAGGTGTCGAGAAGCCTGGCAGCCTGCGAGGGGGCATTGCTGGTGGTCGATGCTGCTCAGGGGGTTGAGGCACAGACGCTGGCAAATGTCTACATGGCATTGGAGAATGACTTGGAGATTGTACCGGTCATCAACAAAATCGACCTCCCCAGTGCTGACCCGGACCGTGTAAAAGAAGAGATTGAAAATACCATCGGTCTGGATACCTCCAATGCCGTGCTGGCATCGGCTAAATCCGGAATTGGCATTGAAGAGATTCTCGATTCGATTGTCGACTACATTCCTGCTCCGGAGGGGGATGAAAACGCTCCGCTGCAGGCTTTGATTTTCGATTCGTTCTTTGACTCGTATAAGGGAGTTATTGCCCATGTCCGCGTCAAGCAAGGCCATATCAAAAAAGGCATGAAGCTCAAGATGATGGCAACGGGCAAGACCTTTGAGGTCACCGATGTGGGGTGTTTCAAACCGCAGCCCATTGATGTCGGCCATCTTGATGTGGGTGAGGTAGGCTTTGTGGCCGGTTCCCTCAAAGATGTGCGCGATGTCCAGGTCGGTGATACCATTACCTTCGCCGACAATCCGGCGGCAGAACCGCTGCCGGGTTACCGTGGGGTCACGCCGATGGTTTACTGCGGCCTTTATCCGGTTGACAGTTCGGACTATGACAATCTCAAGGATGCCTTGGAAAAAATGCAGATCAACGACGCGGCACTGGTATTTGAGCCGGAGACCTCGGTGGCCTTGGGCTTTGGGTTCCGTTGCGGCTTCCTGGGCCTTTTGCACATGGATGTCATCCAGGAACGCCTGGAGCGCGAATACAACCTGAAACTTATCACTACGGCACCGTCGGTTATCTATCACGTATTCAAGACGGATGGCACCAAGGTAGATGTCAGCAATCCCTCCGATTTGCCGCCGCAGACGGAAATTGAGCATATCGAAGAGCCTTATGTAAAGGCAACTGTCATCGTACCGAATGATTTCGTCGGGGCGGTTATGGAGATTTCCCAGGATAAACGTGGGGAATTCAAGACGATGGATTATCTCGATGAAAACCGCGTCATGATTACCTATCATATTCCGCTCAATGAAATCATTTTTGACTATTTCGACCGCCTGAAATCGGCAACCCGCGGATATGCCTCGCTGGATTATGAGTTGGCTGATTACCAGGAATCGAAATTGGTTAAGGTGGATATTCTGTTGAATGGCGATCCGGTGGATGCGCTTTCGACCATCGTGCATAAGGACCGTGCAGCTGGCCGTGGCCGGCAGCTGGCTTCGAAGCTCAAGGAAATCATTCCGCAACAGATGTTTGAAATCCCTATCCAGGCAGCTATTGGCAGCAAGGTCATTGCCCGCGAGAATGTTCGTGCCCGCCGCAAGGATGTCTTGGCCAAGTGCTATGGCGGCGATATTTCGCGTAAGCGCAAACTGTTGGAAAAACAGAAGGAGGGCAAAAAGCGCATGAAGGCAGTCGGCAGTGTCGAAGTGCCGCAGGAAGCGTTTATGGCCATCTTGAAGATCGACTAATGGAGAAGAAAACAAATGGATGCAAAACAATGGGGCGTATATGTCCACATTCCCTTTTGCCGCCAGAAGTGCTTCTACTGTGATTTCCCGTCCTTTGCCGGGCGGGAACGTTACTGGGAAGACTACACAGAAGCCCTGTGCCGGGAAATTGCGGTGCGGGGCTCTTATTATCGGCAGCTTTGGGGAAGGCCGGCGACAATTTACCTAGGGGGCGGGACACCGTCTGTCCTGCCGGCAAAACTCATGCAGCAGCTGTTGGTAAAACTCCGTCAGGTGTTCTTGTCCGGCGGTGAAGCTGAGGAATTTACGGTAGAATGCAATCCTGGAACAGTAGATGAAGCTTATCTGGTGATGCTGCGGGAGTTGGGGGTGAACCGCCTTTCCTTTGGGGTGCAGAGCTTTGATGATGAACTGCTGAAACGAATTGGCCGCATTCACAGCGGCCAACAGGCCGTGGACGCTGTGGAAATGGCTAAGCAGGCAGGATTTGTGAATTTGAGCCTTGATTTGATGTACGGACTTCCGGGGCAGACTCTGGAACAGCTTCAGGAAAGTGTCAGGCAGGCATTAGCCCTGGAACCTCAGCATATATCGATTTACGGGCTTCAGCTGGAGGAGGGCACGGCATTTTACCGGATGCAGGAGTTGGGGAAGCTTACCTTGCCGGAGGAGGAAACTACGGAAGCTATGTACGATTATATGACGGAATTTTTACCGTTACAGGGGTATGAACGCTACGAGATTTCGAATTTTGCACGGCCGGGATTTGCTAGCCGTCATAATATGAGTTATTGGCAGGATGTTCCTTATCTGGGGCTGGGGGCGGCTGCCCATTCGTATCTTGACGGGCAGCGTTGGGCTGCTTTTGCGGATTTGGACCGCTATATAGAGGCGATAGCCGGAAACCGCGTGCCGATGGAACCTGAAGAGCCTGCAACGGCGGTCATTGCCATGGAAGAGTTTTGCTTTTTGGCCTTGCGGACGGCTAAGGGGATAAGCCGGGAAAAATTCTGGCAAAAGTTTGGCAGGAATCTGGACGACCTGTATGGAATGGTCATGAGAGAACTTTTGGAAACGAACCTGCTCGCTGATGATGGCCGGTATGTCTGGTTGACACGTCGAGGCATGAAATACGGAAATTTGGTATTTGAAAAATTTTTGCTGGATGAGCAAGATTTTTGATGTTGGCTAGTGGTTATTCGAGGAAAGTCTGCTATAATAATTTTGTACGTTTAAAATTGGATGAGAATCGGGGAGATATGATGGACAGAAAAATCATTGAGAAATTTGTTTTGTCCGCTTTGATTATCATGGGATGCAGTGCCGTGGGAGGGCTTATTTGGGCGAACAGCCAGAACCGGCTGGCACAGCAGGCTATTATCGCAGAAGAAGCGGAGAAAGAACCCGGCGTGGAATCGGATGCCTATATCCTGGCAAAGGGGGATTATTCCAATCTGGAGGAACTTCTTACCGATGTTGACAAACCGGTCTATGACCGCTACACCTTGAAACAGCGCCAGGAAAAGGGTCTGCCGACAATGCTTCCGCCGCTGGTTGTATATAATAAGGAAAAGGTTGCCTACCTGACCTTCGATGATGGCCCGGATAATAAGAATACCCTGGCTATCCTGGACATTCTCAAGGCAAATGGGATTCATGGCACATTTTATGTGACGGGCAAGATGTGCGAGGAAAATCCAACGGTGCTCAAACGCATTTTTGACGAAGGTCATGCAATCGGCAATCATAGCTATGACCATGATTACAAGCGTTTATATCAGTCGAAGGACAGTTTCCTGGCAGAAATGCAGCAGACGGATGATATCATCTTCAATATCCTGGGAGTGCGCCCCTTCATTATCCGTGCTCCTGGTGGAACGGTGGGGATGTTTTCGGCGGAATATTATCCGGCTCTCACCGAGGCTGGGTATGTGGAGCATGACTGGAATGTCAGTTCCGAGGATGCAACGCCGAAACGGCCTAATGCAGCCCGGCAGATTAAATTCGTCGACAGCATGACGAAGGAGGATCTCAAAGATAATATGGCCTTGGTGCTTATGCATTGTTGTGGCGGAAAGGAAGAAACGGTTAAGGCGTTGCAGGGGATCATCGATGTACTGAAGGCGAAGGGGTATCGTTTTGGCGTTGTGACACCGATTACGCCACAGCCATGGTAAGGAGAAAGACAGGAGCATTCCGTGACGTTTAAGCGAATCATTTGTTTTTTTTGTATAATGGTGGTCCTGGAAGTGGGCAGTATGCTATCGATAGCCATTTGGATGCATCACGATGAAGGTGCCTCTGTGCAGGCTGAATCTGCCCATGAAGACCGCGATGCCGGGGAAGAGGAAAAACGTGCTTCCTCGGCGAGGGATGCCGTGGATCTGAATCGCAATATTGCGCGCATATTAGGCGGAGATTCGGCTCGTTATGCTATCTATTTTTGGCGTCCGGCAGAGGAGGAAGAACCTTTTCTTTATCAAAATCGCCCGATGTCTCCGGCAAGCATGATAAAAGTCTTTATCATGGCAGCGGTTATGCAGGAAGTGCATGATGGCAGGCTTTCGCTGGAGGAGAAGCTCACTATACGGGAGGCTGATGTAGTGGGCGGTGCCGGTGTGATTACCTGGTACAACATCGGGGAGATGCGCTCCATACGGGAGCTGGTTTCCGGGATGATTACAAACAGTGATAATACCGCTACCAATATGCTGATTGACCGGTTGGGAATGGACAAAATCAACCGGTATATCGCCGACCACGGGTATGGAGATACACAGCTGGCCCATAAGATGATGATTGGAAATGGCGGCCGGAAAAACTTTTCGTCCGTGCGCGATTTAGGGAAATTGTTCAGCCGTCTGTATTATCATCAGCTGGTAGGCGAGACAGAAGACCGCTTCATGGAACTGGTGCTTTCCGGGCAGAGGGATAAAGAGTGCTTCAATGCAGCGTTGCCAGATTTCACCATTGCCCATAAGACTGGCGAAGTTACCGGGCTTTACGATGATGGTGGAATCTTCTATGGCCGGCCGGGGGATTTCGTGCTGGTCATCATGAACGAGGGCTTTACGAGCCGTGGCGATACGATTGAAGACATGAAGAAATTGACGCGGTATTTTGCCTCGACGCTTAAGAAGAAAAAGAAATAGGCAAAGGTATTTGGGCGGGAAGTCCGGGCAAATACCGTATGACCCGCTGGCTGGGAAGAATTTGGCGGGTTTTTATATTTGACTTTTTGTCTTTTAGCGTTGACTTTTTGCCTTATTCGCGGTATTATCTTAATAGATTCGAAGTTAGCACTCACTATATAAGAGTGCTAACAGGAAAATAAATACCGAAGGAGGGATGCTGATGTCCGAACCGATAGATGAGCGCAAACAGCGGATATTAAAGGCTGTTATCGATGATTATATCGAGAATGCCGAGCCAGTGGGCTCAAGAACATTGGCTCGGAAGTATGACCTGGGCGTCAGTCCGGCCACCATCCGCAATGAGATGGCGGATTTGGAAATGCTGGGGTATCTAGAGCATCTTCATACCTCCTCCGGCCGGGTACCATCATCGAAGGGCTACCGTTTTTACGTGGATGGTTTGATTCCGCCGAAGCCGGTCAGCGAGGAAGAAAAGGTGCTGATTGATCGTTGGTATAATGCCAAGGTCAGACGGATTGATGAGGTATTTCAAGAGACGGCACATATTATATCCCAGGTGACTAAAAACGTGTCGCTGGTGCTGGCACCGCAGCTTACTCAGGCTAAGTTCCGCTGCCTGCAGTTCCTGCCCCTTGATGATTATCGTGTCATCACAGTGCTTATGACCGATGCAGGCTTTATCGAGAACAAGATCATCAAAATGCCAAGTGGGGCAACTTTCGATGATTTCCAGCGGATGGCAAGGGTCATCAATGATAATCTTGCTGGGCATACTCTTGATACCATTCATCATCATGCGCTTTCTGAGATCCGCGATGAAATCGCTGATGAGCCCCTGTATGAATCATCACTGGAGATTATCCACTGGGCCTTGGATAACGGGAAAAAGGAAAGGCTTTACCTGGGGGGAACTACCCAAATGCTGGACCAGCCGGAATTCCACGACGTGGAAAAGGTCAAGGAAACCCTGATGATGCTGGAAGAGGAAGAGCTTATCAAAGATATTCTCTACGCGCATATGGGCGATGGCCTAGAGGTCACCATTGGGCAGGAAAATAAGGATAAGCACTTCAAGGACAGCAGTATCATTACAGCGACCTATCATCTCGATGGCGAGCTTTTGGGAACCATTGCAGTGCTGGGGCCAACTCGTATGGAGTATGCCAAGGCGATGAGCCTTCTTGAGTATATGAATTCGAATCTTACCAATGTCATCAAACGCTTTCACTGGTAGAACCTGCTGGTGCTTAGCAATAATATATCCCCTTTGAAAGAGGTGAAGGAATTGCCATCATTTATGAAAGATGAATTGAAGAAAAAAGATGAGCAGAAACTTGACGAGATGCAGCAGGAAATCGATGAGGCCAGTGCTGAAACTGAGGCTGAGGAAGCTGAAAGTCCGGACGGTGCTGAGGTAGACGAGGCAGCGGAGACGGAAGCCTCCGATGAAGCACAGCAGCTGGAAAAGCTGACGGCAGACCTGAAGGAAAAGGAAGAACGCGTTCTTCGTTTGCAGGCTGATTTTGAGAATTTCCGCCGCCGTACGGCCAAAGAGAAAGAGGAACTTTCGGCCGTCGTCACTCAGGGTATCCTCAAGGATATGCTGCCGCTTTTGGACAACTTTGAACGTGCTATGGCTGCTGAGGCCAAGGACGGGGAAGCGTTCCAAAAGGGCGTTGAAATGATTTTCACGCAGTTTGGTGAAGTGCTCAAAAAGAATGGCTTGGAGAAAATTGAGACCGAGGGGCAGAAATTTGACCCGAATTTCCACCAGGCTGTCATGCGTGTCCAGAATGAAGAGCTGGAAGATGACGATATCGCCCAGGAGCTTCAAAAGGGCTACATGGTTAAAGGACGGGTAATTCGCCCGAGCATGGTTCAGGTTGTGGCCAACTAAAACAGTTTACAAAGTTTTTCTCTATATATTTTGGAAAAGATATTTTTAGGAGGATTTTAAAATGTCTAAAGTAATTGGTATTGACTTAGGTACGACCAACTCCGTTGTATCTGTTATGGAAGGCGGCGAGCCGACTGTCATCACGAACCCGGAAGGCAGCCGCATCACTCCGTCTGTTGTCGGTTTCACGAAAGACGGTCAGCGTCTCGTAGGCCAGCTGGCAAAACGTCAGGCTGTATCCAATCCGGATCGCACGATTGCATCCATCAAACGTCACATGGGGGATTCCAGCTACAAGGTAACGGTTGATGGCAAGAGCTATACGCCGCAGGAAATCTCCGCTATGGTTCTGCAGAAGCTCAAAGCAGATGCGGAAGCATATCTCGGTGAGACGGTTAGCCAGGCAGTTATCACGGTTCCGGCTTACTTTAACGACAGCCAGCGCCAGGCAACGAAGGATGCTGGTAAGATTGCCGGCCTCGAGGTCTTGCGTATTGTCAACGAGCCGACGGCAGCAGCACTTGCTTATGGCCTGGATAAAGATGATGATGAGACGGTTCTCGTATTCGACCTCGGTGGTGGTACGTTCGATGTCTCGATCCTGGAACTTTCCGGCGGTACGTTCGAGGTTCTGGCAACCAATGGTGATACCCATCTGGGCGGCGACGACTTTGACCAGGCTATCATGGATTGGATGGTTGAGGAGTTCAAGAAAGAGAACAACATTGACCTGTCCCAGGACAAGATGGCTGCTCAGCGTCTCAAAGAGGCAGCAGAGAAGGCTAAGATTGAGCTTTCCAGCATGACGCAGACGAACATCAACCTGCCGTTTATCACGGCTGATGCTACAGGGCCGAAACATCTCGATTTGACGCTTTCGCGTGCTAAGTTCGATGAACTCACGAGCAGCCTGGTTGAGCGTACGATGGAGCCGACCCGCAAAGCTATGGCCGATGCAGATCTTTCCGGCAGCGATATCAACAAGATTATCCTCGTCGGTGGTTCTTCCCGTATCCCGGCTGTTCAGGAAGCTATCCGCAAGTTCTTGGCTAAAGAGCCGTCCAAGGGCGTTAACCCGGATGAGTGCGTATCGGTTGGTGCTGCTATCCAGGGCGGTATTCTCGTCGGCGAAGTCAAAGACGTACTGCTCCTCGATGTAACGCCGCTGTCCCTCGGTATTGAGACGCTGGGCGGTGTTTGCACGAAAATCATCGAGCGCAACACGACGATTCCGACTCATAAGAGCCAGGTATTCTCCACGGCTGCCGATAATCAGCCGTCGGTTGATATCCACGTTCTCCAGGGTGAGCGCGAGATGGCTGCCGGTAACAAGACGCTGGGCCGCTTCGAGCTTTCCGATATCCCGCCAGCTCCGCGTGGGGTTCCTAAAATCGAAGTTTCCTTCGATATCGATGCCAACGGTATCGTTCATGTATCGGCAAAAGACCTCGGTACGGGCAAAGAGCAGAAAATCACAATCCAGTCGGATGGCGGCATGAGCAAAGAAGATATCGATCGTATGGTCAAAGAGGCTGAGGCACATGCAGCTGAGGATAAGAAACAGAAAGAAGCCATCGACGTCAAGAACCAGGCTGACAGCTTCGTATATCAGGCGGAAAAGACTATCAAGGATCTCGGCGACAAGGCAGATAAGACTCAGATTGCCAAAGTTCAGGAAGGTGTCGACAAGGTAAAAGAGGCACTCAAGAGCAATGATACGGAAACGATCAAGAAGGCAATGGAAGAGGCTCAGAAGCCGTTGTATGAAATGAGTGCTGCAGCTTATCAGCAGGCTCAGGCCGCAGGCCAGGGTGCTCCGGGGGCAGATCAGGCAGCTCAGGCAGATGCCAAGAATGACGACGATGTTGTTGATGCAGAGTATACGGAAGTCAAAGACGATAAGAAATAATTCACGGTTTTGATGGAAGGATTGTTGGGAGCCTGCGGGCTCCCAACAATTATATTTAAGGATGGTGCAACGTGAGCGAGAAACGCGATTACTATGAGGTGCTGGGCGTTGATAAGGGCGCATCAGCAGCTGATATAAAAAAGGCCTATAAAAAAATGGCCCGTAAATATCATCCGGACCTCAACCGCGATAACCCGAAGGAAGCTGAGGAGAAGTTCAAGGAAGTTAACGAAGCCTACGATGTCTTGAAGGACCCGCAGAAGAAAGCCCAGTATGACCAGTTTGGCCATGCGGCCTTTGAAGGCGGCATGGGCGGCGGTGGCGGCTTCAGTGGTTTTGGCGGCGGCTTTGGCGGTTTCGGTGGCGGTGGAATGGATGACATCTTCGATATGTTCTTCGGCGGCGGTGGACGCCAGCGTTCCCGCGGTCCGCAGCCGGAACGCGGCAGTGACCTGCGCTATGATTTAGAGATTACCTTCGAAGAGGCTGCCTTTGGCAAAGAGGTAGAACTCAGTATTCCCCGCATGGAAACCTGTGAGGCCTGCCATGGCACTGGCGCAGCGGCAGGAACCAGTCCGGAAACTTGTCCAGATTGTCATGGAACGGGTATGCGGCAGCAGGTGCAGAACACGCCCTTTGGCCGGATGGTCAATCAGACCACTTGCGGCCGCTGTCATGGTACCGGCAAGATTGTCAAGAATCCCTGCAGTGAATGCCATGGGACTGGGAAGAAGAAGGTCCGCAGCAAGATTAAGGTCAACATCCCGAAGGGCATCGACAATGGCCAGCGGGTTCGTGTTCGGGGCGGCGGTGAGGCCGGCAAACTTGGTGGCGAGCATGGCGATCTTTACGTATACATCTTCATCAAGCCCCATAAGATTTACCAGCGTCAGGGTACAGATGTTGTGG
This sequence comes from uncultured Selenomonas sp., assembly GCA_945494195.1. Taxonomy (GTDB): domain Bacteria; phylum Bacillota; class Negativicutes; order Selenomonadales; family Selenomonadaceae; genus Selenomonas_A. The sequence goes on from CALYVJ010000001.1 coordinate 9,929, forward strand.
TGGAAGTGCCGATTTCCTTTGTTCAGGCAGCTTTGGGCGACAAAATCCAGGTGCCTACCATTGATGGTACGGTGGAGGTCAAAGTGCCGGCTGGTACACAGTCGGGCAAAATCCTGCGCCTGCGCGAAAGAGGCATCCCGCATCTGCGCGGTACAGGACGTGGCGATGAACATGTTGTCATCAAGGTGCTCACGCCGCAGAACCTCAACCAGCGTCAGAAGGAACTCCTCAAGGAGTTTGGCGAAATCAGTGGCGATAAAGTCAATCCGGAACAGAAGAGTTTCTTGGATAATCTCAAGAACCTTTTTAAATAATAAAAAACTGGAAGCGTCTAAATTGATTTTAGTTGCTTCCAGTTTTCTTTTATTTACAGGGAAGATATATGTTATACTAGCAAGAGGAGTCGTGGTTCGAGGAGAGGCTATGCAAATACAAGTGGCGGAAGTGCCTATTGAAGTACAGAAGAAAAAAATAAAGAATATGCATCTTTATGTAAAACCTCCTGGTGGACGGGTGGTTATTTCTGCGCCCCTGCGTGTGTCGAATAAAGCTATCGAGTTGTTTGCTCGTACCAATCTTTCCTGGGTGCGGCGGCAGATAAAAAGATTTCAGGAGCAGCCTCGTGCGGCTAAGCGACAATATGTATCGGGAGAGACGATTTATCTGTGGGGCGAGCCTTATCGCATCGTGGTCATTGAGTCACAGAAGACTGCTTATAAAATTAGGGGAGATAAAATTCTATTGTATCTGCCGAAAAAATCCAGCGTGGATTGGCGGGAGAAGTTTATGCGGGAGGTCTACCGGGCAGAACTAGTTAGGAAAACAGAGGTGCTGCTGCCGAAATGGGAGACGATTACAGGCCTGAAGTCCAGCGAGTGGCGCACCAAGTATATGAAGACGCGCTGGGGCACCTGCAATATCGTGGTGAAGCGCATCTGGCTCAATGTGCAGTTAGCGCAGAAACCTCCTGTGTGCTTAGAGTATGTGATACTTCACGAACTGACCCATTTCATCGAAAAGCACCATAATGAAAGATTTTATGATTTTGTGGCAAAGTTTATGCCGGATTGGCAGACAGTAAGGGCGCAATTAAATAACTTGCGCTTGGATGCAGTAGAATAAAAGAACTATTGGAGGCAACATAAATGGCAGTAAAGAAAACAGAATTATACAGCTCTCTATGGGCAAGTTGTGATGCTTTGCGGGGCGGGATGGATGCTTCTCAATATAAAGATTATGTGCTGACCTTGCTGTTTATGAAATATGTTACGGATAAATATCTCAATAATAAATATGCTGAGATTATCGTTTTTGATAAAGAACATGACCCGGAAGAAGACCCGGAAAAGCGGGTAGGTTGCAGCTTTGAAGATTTCATCAAACTGAAGGAGAAAAAGAATATCGGTGAAGGCATGGATAAAATTATAGCCCGACTGAAAGAGGTCAACACGTCACTTAGTGCTGTGATTGGCAAGATATCCTTCAATGATGAGCAAAAGTTGGGCAAAGGCAAGGAAATGATTGATAAGCTCACGGAACTTATTGCCATCTTCCAGCGTCCAGAGTTGGATTTTCACAATAATAAGGCTACTGGTGATGATATTATCGGTGATGCCTACGAATATTTGATGAAACACTTTGCCGCCGACAGTGGTAAGAGCAAAGGGCAGTTCTATACCCCGGCTGAAGTTTCACGGATTTTGGCCAAGGTAACAGGGATTGGCACAACGACTAAAAGCAATCCGACTATCTGTGACCCAGCCTGTGGTTCAGGTTCCCTTCTAATCAGGGCTGTAAACGAAGCTCAGCATGGCGCGACAGGTTATGGACAGGAAAAAGATGTGGCAACAGCCGGTTTGGCGAAGATGAATGCGGTGTTGCATAATCAGGCAACAATTACTATTAAATCGGGGAATACATTCTCTGAGCCGCAGTTTAAGCATGAATTAAATGGTAAGGATTGTCTGGACAGATTTGATTTTGTGGTAGCAAATCCGCCATTTTCCATGAAAAACTGGACGCATGGTTTGAAGGGACATGAGTGCGGTCGCTTCGATGGTTATGGGGCAACTCCACCGGAGAAAAACGGTGATTTTGCCTGGCTCCTGCATATATTGAAAATCATGAAGGAAGATGGCAAAGCGGCGGTTATCCTGCCACATGGTGTACTGTTCCGTGGTAATGCCGAGGGCATTATCCGGGAAAATATGGTGCAGTATATCAAGGGGATTATCAGCCTGCCAGCAAACTTGTTTTATGGTACGCCGATTCCTGCCTGTATTATTGTGCTGGACAAAGAAGATGCGGATAGCCGCGATGGTATCTTTATGATAGATGCCAGCCATGACTTTGTGAAAGATGGCAATAAGAACCGCTTGCGGGAATGTGATGTTTATAAAATCGTTTCTACTTGGGAGAAACAGGCAGATGTGCCGCATTATGCCCGCATGGTGCCGATGAGCGAAATCCGGGAGGAAAATGATTGCAACCTCAATATCTCCCGTTATATCGAAAGTGTCAGCGGTGAGGTGCAGGAAAATATCGAAGCGCATTTGCGGGGCGGGATTCCAGCTGATGATGTGGACGGCTTTGCCCTGTATTTCCAAAACTTCGCAGGGCTCAGGGAGCAGCTGTTTGTTCCTCTGCGTGAGGGCTTCTTTGCGCTGAAGCCTGCTCTGGGGGAAATTCGTGCGGTGATTGAGGCCAATGATGCTTATCAGAGTTATGGGCAGGGCGTTCAGAAAGCCTTTGCTTATTATTGTTCATTGATAGATAGTGATTTGCGGGGAATTGACCAGTCAACTGTCAGCGGTAAGCTGATTCAGAAATTGGCAGAGGATTTGCTGACAAGTTTTGCGCCCTTGTCTTTGTTGGATAAATACGCTGTGTATGAAGTTCTGTTGTCCTATTGGACGGAAGTTATGGCAGACGATGTTCTGTTGATTGTCAGTGATGGCTGGGGCGCAGGCCGGGAAATCGAGGATATTAAGAAGATTCAAGAGTCCGGCAAGAACAAAGGTCAGGTTAAGATAATCGGCTGGGAAGGCAAGCTTGTACCTAAGGATGTGATTGCCGAGGTATATTATCCGGCGGAAAAACAAGCCGTGAAGAAAGCGGCAGAGAATTTGCAGAGTGCCGAAGCTGATTTGGCGGCTTTTGTGGAGGAAAATAGCGAAGATGAGGGCATATTGTCGGAATACACGAATGATAAAGGCAATATTGATTTGAAGCTGGTAACAGCCAAGCATAAGGAATTAAAGAACATGCAGGAGCAGATGGAGAGTACCATGATTATCATGGGCTATGTGGAGCGGGATAAAAAGGTAAAAGCTGCGCGGAAAAAGCTCCATGCTGCCGAAGCTGACTTGGAAAATAAATGTTTGGCGCATTATCCACACCTTACGGATGAAGAAATCTGCGATTTGGTCATTGCCCGCAAATGGGAATATGTTCTTGGCAAAGGGCTGACCGACTTATATAATGCTGTTGCCCATAATTTGACCAGTCAAATAGAAAATCTGGCCAATCGCTATGCCAAGACCTTGCCGGAACTGGAAGCCGAAGCAGAAGAAGGCGAGGCCAAGGTCAAAAAGCATCTGGAGAGGATGGGATTTGCGTGGTAAATGGGTATAGAATAACTGATATTGGAAAGATTCCTTGTGATTGGGAAATAAAAAAATTAAGGGACTGCACGAAGAAAAACTTAACTTATGGAATAAATGCGCCATCAGTAAATTATGATAGTAAATTACCCCAATATATTCGTATTACGGATATAACAGATGATGGATATTATAATGAGACAAATCGTGTATCAGTGGATAATGAAGATGCTGATAGATATGTCGTGCATGAGGGGGATATTTTGCTTGCGAGAACAGGAGCAAGTACAGGAAAAAGTTATTTGTATAGAGTGGAAGATGGGCGTTTAGTTTATGCAGGATTTTTAATAAGTGCTTCAATAGACCGTGATAAAGCTGATGAAAGATTTATTTTCGCACAGTTACATACTGAACGCTATTGGAAATGGGTAGAAAGTACATCTCAACGAAGTGGTCAACCAGGAATAAATGGTAAGGAATATGGAGAATATTTACTCGCTTTTCCTAAAAAAGCTGAACAGACTTCAATAGCGAATGCAATTTCTGACATTGAGAATCTTATTTTCACGCAAGAAGCGCTTATCGCCAAAAAGCAAGCTATTAAACAAGGTGCTATGCAGGAATTGCTGACGGGAAAACGGCGCTTGGCTGGGTTTGTGGATAAATGGACTATAAAAAAATTGAAATATATTGCTCCATTGCAAAGAGGTTTTGATTTGCCTTTAGCAACATTAATGGAAGGGAAGGTTCCCGTAGTATTTTCCAATGGAATAAATGCTTATCATAATGAAGCTATGGTAAAAGGGCCAGGTGTGATAACAGGACGTTCTGGAACTATTGGAAGTATACACTATGTTGAGGAAGATTATTGGCCGCATAATACATCTTTATGGGTTACAAGTTTCTGTGGTAATTATCCTAAGTATATTTTTTATTTATTCCATACAATAAGATGGGAAAAATATATGACATTGTCGGGGGTGCCTACATTGAACAGAAATGATGTTCATGAATGTGAAGTGAACTTACCGACGGATATAAACGAGCAAAAGACCATAGCACAAGTATTAGAAGAAATTGATGAAGACATAGCCACTCAACAAGCAAAACTGGAAAAGTTACGCCGTATAAAATCCGGTATGATGGATAAATTATTAACGGGCAAGATTCGCTTGACCGATTAGGGGAGGGACAGGTATTGAGTGATTCAGAACGCATAGTACAGAGCCGTGTCCTGACCTATTTTCGTGGCAATTTGGCTTATCGGGAAATCGGCAATCTGAAGGAGCAGGAAAACCGTAATATCCGTGAAGCAGATTTGTTGCATTTCTTGACGGTCAAAAAGAGTTATGACAAGAAACTGGCACGCAAAGCCATTACCTTGCTGAAGCGGGAAGCTGGCTGTGCCAAGGGCAAGCTGTATCAGGCGAACAAGGACTTTTATCAACGGCTCAAATATGGTCTGCCTGTGGCAGAGAATGCTGACAGCAAGCCCGTAACGGTGGAATTGGTGGATTATGACAATCCACGTAACAACGATTTTGCCATTGCCGAAGAAGTCACCGTCAAGGGAGAATTGGAAAAGCGTCCTGATTTGGTGGTCTATCTTAATGGTATCGCTGTGGCGGTTATTGAGATGAAAAAGAGCAGTGTCAGCGTGGCCGAAGGGATACGGCAGAATCTGACCAATCAGCGGGCGCAGTTTATCGAGAGCTTTTTTACTACGGTGCAGCTGTGTCTGGCGGCCAATGAGTCCCAAGGTTTGCGCTATGGCACAACACTGACCGAGGAGAAGCATTATCTGACGTGGAAAAGTGATGGCTACCATGAGCAGGAGAATGAGCGTGATGCGGTAGATATTGCCATTGAAAAGGCCAATGCACAGCTTATGGGGCAGTTTGCCCTGGTGCTTTACAAAGAGCTGGCACATATTTTCACGAAGGAGCGGTTCCTGGATCTGTTGGAAAATTTTCTGGTCTTCGATAAGGGGAGAAAGAAAATCTGTCGCTACAACCAGTATTATGGTGTCAAGCGTGCGCAGGTGCGGGTAACTTCCCGGCAGAATGGTATTATCTGGCATACACAGGGGAGCGGCAAGACCTTGACCATGATTTGGTTGGCCAAGTGGATAAAGGCGCATAATCATAACGCTCGTGTTCTGATTGTCACTGACAGAGAGGAATTGGACGAGCAGATTGAGCGTACCTTTGGCGGTGTGGATGAAAAAATTGTTCGTACCCGCAGTGGTGCAGATTTAATCAGCCTGCTTATGCAGGAAGAGAAACGGTTGATTTGTTCCCTGATTCATAAGTTCGGTCAGCGAGGCGGCGAGGCAACTGGTTCGGATTATGAGAAGTATATCGAGGAACTGGAGAAGAATTTGCCGCAGGACTTTGCACCGCGGGGAGAATTCATTGTCTTTGTAGACGAATGCCATCGTACCCAGTCGGGCAAACTGCATTTGGCGATGAAACATATTATGCCGGATGCGGTGCTTATCGGCTTTACTGGTACGCCACTTTTGAAGAAGGACAAGAAAACCAGTCTGGAAGTATTTGGCAGTTTCATTCATACATACAAGTTCAATGAAGCTGTGGAGGATGGTGTCGTGCTGGATTTGCGCTATGAGGCGAGGGATATTCCGCAGGATATCATGAAGCCGGAGCGCATTGACAAATGGTTTACTCATAAGACGAGAGGTTTGACACCAAAGGCCAAGGCTATATTGAAAGCTCGTTGGGGAACTATGCAAAAAGTGTATGGTTCAGCTTCCCGCCTTGACCGCATTGCGTTGGATATTATCTTTACCTTTGAAACTACGCCCCGACTGGAAGAAGGTGGCAATGCGCTGCTGGTGGCAGACTCCATCAGCAGCGCCTGCAAATATTATGAGTTGTTTTTACAGCATGGCTTCAAGAACTGTGCGGTGATTTCTTCGTATACTCCAAACGCAGCAGAACTGCGTACTGACACGGTCAGTGTTGATGAGGATACGGATACCTGGATGAAGAACCGTACCTATCTGAAAATGGTAGGGATTGACCCGGATAAGATGCCAGCCAGAAAATCTGCGGTGGGAAAGATTATTGCCGATTTTGAAAAAGAAGCCAAGCGGAGGTTTCAGGAAGAACCGCACAATATGCGGCTGCTTATCGTGGTGGATAAGTTATTGACGGGGTTTGATGCTCCGCCCTGTACATACTTGTTTATTGACAAACAAATGCGTGACCATGGACTTTTTCAGGCCATTTGCCGGGTAAACCGTTTGGATGGTGAAGAAAAGGAATTCGGTTATATCGTGGATTACAAGCATCTGTTTGGAGAAATAAAGGATGCTTTGGAAGTCTACACAGCAGATAATCCTTTCAGCGGTTATGACCCGGAGGATGTGGATGGCTTGTTAAAAGACAAGGGCAAAGAGGCCATGGCAAAATTGCGAGAGCGCCTTGATCATTTGGCAGAAATCACTGAAGGTGTAGAGCCGCCCAAGGATGAACTTTCTTATCAGCATTATTTTTGCGGCAGTGAAGAAGATAATGCCGATGAAATAGTGCAGGAGGTTTATGCTCGTATCCGGGAGAGCCTCTATATGGCAGTACGGGCACTAATGCGTGCGTTTGCTGAAGCCAAGCCTTATTTGATAGATGAGTGTAGTGGGGAAGAGGCGGCAGACTTTGAAAATCGTGTACGCTTCTATGCCGAGCTAAAGAAACGCATTGCCCTGGCTAGTGGTGATTATCCTGATTTGAAGGCTTATGAGCCGGATATGCGCCGTTTGATTGACGACTATATTCATGCGGATGATGCAGAAAAAATTGGCAGTATGGAGGACTTTACCCTGCTGGAATATATCACAGCAGCCGGGGAAACACTGACGGACAAGGCCAAGGATAGCAGGAAACGCTGCGGCGCCGCTGAAGGGATTGAAGGCAATATTCGCCGGAAAATCGTGGAGAAGCGGACGCTTAATCCGAAGTATTATGAAAATATGTCGGTAATTTTGCAGGAGCTGATTGCTGCTCGTAAACAGGCTGCGCTTGACTATGAAGAACTGTTGAAACGCTATCAGGAACTGGCAATCAAGGTGGAAAAACCTGAAAAAGCTACACGTTATCCGTCAAATATTGGAAAAAGTTCTGCCAGACGCGCTTTCTTTGATTATTTTGATGGTGATGTGCAGAAGGCTGTTGCCTTGGATGAAGTGATTAAAAATTGCCAAGGTATCACCGGTTTCCGTGAAGATGAAATCAAAAAACGACGCTTGAAGGGAGCAATCTATCAGTCATTGCAGGATGATGATGCTACGGAGGCTGTATACAGGCTGGTGGCTGAGCAGATTAAGGAGTATCCATAATGGAGTAAGGCACGGAGAGAATTTATTATGAATAATTACCAGCTTGATCGTGAAATAATTGCCGAAATCGTCAGCATAGCCAAGGTGCGCAGGATAAAAAAGCTGTTGCTGTTTGGTTCCCGGGCACGCGGCGATAATAAGGAACATAGCGATATCGACTTGGCTGTTTCTGGTGGCGATACCTTAGGTTTTTCATTGGATGTTGATGAAAAGACGAATACCCTATTATCTTTTGATATCGTGGATATGAACGAGCCGATAACGGATAAGTTGCGACAAGAGATTGAACGTGATGGAATAGATTTGTATCGATTGGGATGTGCAGAAATGAAGAAATATGAGTCCTTTGCAAGCTGTTTGACGGTATTGGAACAAGCGGATCATAAGATGGCAAAGCAAAATGAAATCTATCGTATGGGAATCATTGGTCAGTTTAACCTGACGTTTGAATTGGCTTGGAAATCCTTGAAAGAGGTGTTGGAACTATATGGTGTCGCAGAGGCAGCTACTGGTTCGCCGCGGGAAATATTCAAGGTTGCGTATAAATTAGGCTGGATAACGGATGAAAAAGTTTGGTTGGATATGCTGAAAAAACGCAACATTGCGATTCATGTCTATGATGAAGATAGAGCTTTGACCGTGATGGCAGCAATCTTTGCAAGTTATATGATGGCATTGCAGGCTTTGCGGGAAGAGTTGCGGAAGCGGTTGGAAGGTATCGGGTGATATATTTTCTTGTTTTTTGCAGACAATGCTTATATAATTAGATAATTACTGAAGGACAAAAGGAGCGATGTATTTTGAAATGGGCAGAAGTAAGTATCCTGACCACGCATGAAGCTACAGATGTTGTGGCGGAAATCTATTATGATATCGGTGCGCAGGGGGTTGTTATCGAGGACCCGGAACTCCTGAACAGTTATATAGATTCGGGGATGTGGGACTTTTCCGATATCCAGCGCGCGGACAATACAGAGATTGTTACGGTCAAGGCATATCTGCCCATGGATGAAGACCTTGATGCCAGGCTGTGGGATTTTGAACAACGGATCAAGGTATTCCGCGCAATTGAAGGCGATGGCATTACGAAGGGCTCTTGTGAGATTTCTTGGAAATCGGTTCAGGATGAGGATTGGTCGGATAACTGGAAAAAATATTTCCATCCGGAAAAAGTTGGCGGCATGATTGTCATCAAACCGACTTGGGAAGATTATACAGCTAGCCCCGATGATATTGTCATCGAACTTGACCCTGGCGCGGCCTTTGGTACGGGAACCCATCCGACGACTGCCATGTGCATTCGCGAACTTGAGAAATTGGTACGCGGCGGCATGCGGGTTTTTGATGTTGGCACGGGCTCGGGGGTCTTGGCTATTGCGGCAGCAAAATTGGGGGCAAGCGATGTTACTGCTATGGATTATGATCGGACGGCAGTCAACGTGGCGGTGGATAACATCCGGGAAAATCACGTAGAAGGAAACGTTAAGACCGGCATCAGTGATATCCTGAAATCCTTTGATGGTAAGGCGGACCTGGTGGTGGCTAATATCATTGCCGATATCATTATCCGGTTATTCGAAGAGTTGGATGAGCATCTGGCCGAAGGTGGAAAATTGCTGGCATCGGGCATTATCACCGAGCGGGTGGCAGATGTAACCGAGGCCTGCATTGCCAATGGGTTTGTAGTAGATAAAGTCATTGAGGAAAAAGGCTGGGCAGCCATGGTTATCAGCCGTGGAGAAGATAAATGAGGCGGCTGTTTTATAAAGGGCTGTTAGCTGATACGGTGGAGATTACGGGCAGCGATGCGCATCATTTGATGCATGTGATGCGGGCGAAAGCTGGCCAGAAAATTATTCTGGTGGATGATGAAAATCAGGTGGCCCTCATGGAAATGACTGCTTTTCGGGAAGATGCGGTAACGCTTACCTTGCGGCAGCACTTGGAGGCCGACACAGAATCGCCGATTGATTTGGTATTGGCGCAATGCCTGTTGAAGTCCGACAAGATGGATATGGTGGTACAAAAGGCGGTGGAGCTGGGGGCAGTTGGTGTAATTCCTGTTCGTAGCCAGAATTGTGTCGTGCGCTATGATGCAAAAAAAGCAGCTGCCCGGCAGCAGCGCTGGCAGAAAATTGCTGATGAAGCGGCAAAACAATGTGGACGTACAGCACTTCTGGCCGTGGAGCCGGTAACGGATATCAAGGCCCTTATCGCGGCGGAAAAAGAGCAAGAAGACAGTGTGCTGGTTTTCTTTTATGAAAATGAAGACCAGCAGACCGTTAAGGATTATTTGCGCCAGATTACAGCGAAACGTATCGTATTACTGGTGGGGCCTGAAGGTGGTTTTTCCTTGGAAGAGGCGAAGGCCGTCGAGGAGGCCGGTGGCAAAAGTGTAACGTTGGGGCCACGGATTCTGCGGGCTGAAACAGCGGCACTGACCGCTATGTCCGTTGTGCAATATGAATGTGGAGATTTAGGATAAGGAGGATTTTTACCTTGCCAAAGGTGGCATTAACAACACTGGGATGCAAAGTCAACCAGTTTGAAACCGAAACGATGGAAGGCCTGTTCAAGCAGAAGGGCTACGAGATTGTGCCCTTTGACGAAAAGGCAGACTTCTATGTGATCAATACCTGTTCCGTCACTAGTCTTGGTGACCGCAAATCCCGGCAGATTATCCGCCGGGCTAAGCGGCAGAACGAACAGGCGATCATTGCTGTATGTGGCTGTTATGCCCAGATCCATCCGGAAGAAATCAAGGCGATTGAAGGGGTACGGGTTGTACTGGGAACAAAAGAGCGCAGCCGTATTGTCGAGTATGTCGAACAGGCGGCGCGGGAAGACGGGATTCTCGATGAGGTGGGCAATATCATGGAGGCCCGTGATTTTGAGGATATTCCCCTCTACGATATGCCGCAGCGCACGCGGGCTTTTTTGAAAATTGAAGATGGATGTCAGAATTTTTGTTCTTACTGCATTATTCCCTATGCCCGTGGCCCGGTAAAATCCCGTCAGCTGGATAAGATTCATGCTGAGGCAAAGAAATTGGTTGATGCCGGTTTCAAGGAAATCGTCTTGACGGGAATCCACCTCGGGGCTTATGGACGTGATTTGCCGGATGATGTCAATCTGGCCGATGCCTGTCGAGAGGTATTGAAGGTAGCTGGTTTAAAGCGTCTTCGTCTGGGGTCGCTGGAATCCATCGAGTTGTCGCCGGAGCTGTTTGAGCTCATCCGTCAGGATGAACGCTTCTGCGCTCATCTTCATCTGCCTCTGCAGGCAGGTTCGGATCCGGTGCTCAAAGAGATGAACCGCCATTATGATACGGCAGAGTTTGCCCGTCTTATCGAACATGTGGAGAATGAGGTCCCGGGAGTAGCTGTATCGACAGACATTATTGTCGGTTTCCCGGGAGAGACGGAGGATCAATTCCAGCAGGGATTGGATTTTGTGGCAAAGATGAATTTTTCCCGCATGCATGTATTCCCGTATTCCCGCCGCAGTGGTACACCGGCTGCGGAGCGGGCGGACCAGATTCCTGAGCCGGTGAAAAAAGATCGCGTTCACCGCATGCAGGCGTTGGCAGCCAGCAAGACGGAAGAATTCCATAAAATGTTTGTGGGCAAGACGATGCGCGTCCTGTTTGAGACTAACACAGAGGGAATAACGGACGGGCTTACGGACAACTACATTCGCGTATATACCGATGATGCCGTTATCTGTGGCGAGCTTTATGAGGTGCAGTTGGAACGGCTTTATAAAGATGGTGTCTTCGGTAAAGTGGTAGAAAAGGTGAAATAAATTTCTGTATCAGGCAGGTAATTCGCCTTAGGTGGCGAATTATTATAGATGTATCCGGTTTATGCGCAGTATTTGGCATAAGGTACGGATAAATTCAATAAGGGAGGTGTTATAGATGGCAGATTGTATTTTTTGCAAGATTGCTCAGAAGGAGATTCCTTCAAATCTTGTCTACGAAGATGATCAGGTGGTAGCATTCAAGGATTTGGAACCACAGGCTCCCGTTCATGTGCTGATCATTCCCAAGAAACATGTGGAAAGCGTCTTGGCTTTTACGAAGGAAGACAAGGATTTGGCGGCACATATCCTGGTGGATGTAATCCCGCAGCTGGCTCGTGAATTGGGTGTGGATGAGAAGGGCTTCCGCGTGGTCACCAATACGGGTGATGAAGGCGGGCAGAGCGTCAAACATCTGCATTTCCACCTCCTGGGCGGCCGTTCCCTGCAGTGGCCTCCAGGCTGATTAGTTTGTGGTTGACATGACTGCGCCAGCTGATGTATAATTGTGTGGTGTAGTTATGAAACACAAACTCCCAAGTTAAGTGGAGGGGGGGAAAAATAGATGGCAAACGAAATCAAAGTTGGTAAAAATGAATCAATCGATAGTGCTCTCCGCCGCTTCAAGCGTATGTCCCAGAAAGCTGGTACGCTTGCTGAAGTGAGAAAACGTGAACATTACGAGAAACCGAGCGTTCGCCGCAAGAAGAAGTCTGAGGCAGCTCGTAAACGCAAGTACAGAGGTTAATCCGTCATTTGCGCCAGGCGCCTGCGAGTTGAGAGATTCGCGGGTGCCTTTTTATATGAAGAGAGGAAGGTCAATCATGTCTATCAAGGAACAGCTCACAGCTGATATGAAGGAAGCCATGAAGAGCCACGACAAGGACCGCCTGTCGGTCATCCGCTTCGTGCGCGGCGCCATTCGCCAGGCCGAAATCGATGGCGGCCACAAGGAGCTCGGCGATGAGGACGTCATCGGCGTCATCAGCAAGGAAGTCAAGATGCGCAAGGATTCCATCGAGGAGTTCAAGAAGGGCGGCCGCGAGGACCTCGTCGCAAAGACGCAGGCCGAGATTGACGTGCTCATGCCGTATCTGCCGGCACAGCTCTCCGAGGCCGAGATTCGCGCTCTTGTCAAGGAAGCCGTCGAGAAGACGGGCGCTTCGTCGCCGAAGGACATGGGCAAGGTCATGGGCATGCTGATGCCGAAGGTCAAGGGACGCGCCGACGGCAAGATGGTCAACACGATTGTCCGCAGCATGCTGCAGGGCTGATTTGCAGAAGAGAGGGGCTGCCACACGAGTGGCAGCCTTTTTCGATGCGAAAATAAGGCAATCTGTGCATGGAAAAGGTTTTTGGCAAGGCGCGTCGAATCATAAAAAGAGAACACGATTGCATCACCACGATCATCATCTTCATCATAGAAGGGAGGATTCTTTATGGATAGCATCACCATGCCGGTCCTGCAGGTCCTGCTGCTGGCCATCATGTTCCTGGCGATACTCGTCGAGGTCAAGACGGGCGGCACGGGTGCAGGCATCATGTTCGGACTCGTCGCGGCCGTCGTCTTCTGGGGCAGCCAGTACGTCAAAGGGGCGGCCGACCTCTTCCAGATTGGGCTCTTCCTCGGCGGCATCCTCTGCATCGTCGTCGAGATGCTGCTGCCGACTGTCGGACTCCTGGCCGGCGTCGGCGTGGCGGCCATGCTCTACAGCCTCGTGATGGCGCTCGGCGGCAATCTCGCCGCAGTGGCCGTGCTGATCTTTGCGTTGGTGGCCGCTGTCGGCGTCTTTGCGCTGATCGTCAACCAGCTGCCCTCGAGCCGTCTCTGGAAGCGTTTCGTGCTCAAGGACCAGTCGACGGCCAAGCGCGGCTACGTCAGCGCGGTGGAGGAAGCGGGGCTCGTCGGCGAGCAGGGGCCTGTCCTGACGGAACTGCGCCCCTCTGGCTCGGCGCTTCTCGAGGGCCATCCCGTCGATGTCGTCTCGGAGGGAGCTTTCATCGCAAAGGGCGAGCTCGTCCGGGTCATCTCGGTCCAGGGCAGCCGCGTCGTCGTGCGCCGCGTGGAAAAGCTCCCGAAGGAAGCAGCGAAATAACAAGATCGATACAATACTGGAGGCGTTCTTATGGCAACACTGATCACATCCGCGTTCATTCTCGTGCTCATCGTAGCGGCTATCATGGTGTTCCTGCACTTCGTGCCGCTTGGGCTCTGGATCTCGGCGCTCGCCGCCGACGTCCACGTCAGCAT
>CALYVJ010000002.1 GCA_945494195.1 uncultured Selenomonas sp.
ACGATGGGGTCCACCAACGCCAGCTCTTCAAGGTTCGCTCGTTTTACACACAACAATACAAGATTATCAGAATTATTGTCCATATGCAACCAATTATACTGCCGCCAGGAATATGTACCATCCTGATTGTTGGCTGATCGGTGATCACATTAATGCGGCCAGCCGCATCGCGTAGTATTGCTGCCAATCCAGCGAGGCAATCTTTAACCCCTTGCCGATGATATTGTCAATGGATTCCTGGAACGGGAGCGGCTTGCCAAACAGATATCCCTGCACTTTCTCGCAGCCAATGCTGCGCAGGAATTCAAACTGCTCTTCCGTCTCCACGCCTTCGGCCAGAGTCTGGATGCCGATTTTCTTGGCCATATCCACTGCCGAAGTCATCCATCCAGACCGGATAGCCGGCATCATGGAATTTCTGTATCTCCGCCTGCATGCACAGCCCATTATCAAAGAGTATGCGCTCCCGCATCAACCGGCAGGTCTCCCGGACGATATAGGTATCCAGCTTATAGATTTGCCCGCTGTCCTCCAAGGCACTGATAAACTGGCCAGGATTCAAGAAGCCATAGATGAGATCTACCCAGCGTGCCAAAGCCTCCATGCTGCAAAGCTCCTTCGACAGCGTACGGACCACCGGCTGATAATAGAGCTTTATCCAATGGTATTCAAGGGCCACATCGATATGACTCGATACGTATTCATAAATTTCCAGCTGCTTATGAATCTCCTTGGAATAGTACTGCACCGAAGCAGTAATCTTATTCTTGATGCTGTCACAGGCAATCTTGGCGAAATCCAGGGCGACAATCGGCTGAATCGACTGCTTGTCATCCCACTCAAATACTCCCACCCTCATCTCCAGCAGCATTTCCTCACTTATGTCCTTAATCTCTGCTCTGGCTTTTTCCAAACGCTCCTGAATATTTAATTGTGTATGTTCACAAAAAGGAACGCCACCGGCCGCGTCACCGGTGAATTCATCATGCCTTGCAGCAATTTCTGCGAGGCCTTTAAAAACCGCCGCAGACTCATAAGCCCTGTCCCCCGATCGATTTCAAAGGGTTGCGACTTTATCTCCACATCCGCAATAAAAACATAATACAGTGGTCCTTCTTCGGGATCATCCACCCAGCGGCCAAAATCCTCCACATAACAAATTGCGCCTTTTTTCGTCGTGATAAAACTCCGAAAAAGTCTCACACTCAAAAAGTTTCAATACCTGCTCGTTGGCATATAAGATTTCCTCCGACTCATCAGCTTTCTAAATAAAGAAACCACCTGGCAAAAAATCCGTTTTAGCTGCCAGTTTTTTTCCTACAGCTCCGATGTCCATCGTTATTCACCCTATCCTTTCAGGCGAGTTCCGGCATATTAGTATCTATAATCTTCGCGCTAAATAGCTGTATTCCTGCTATCTTCACGCCGAATCCGAAAATATGTCTCATGATTTGTATCGTTGCATCGTGTCATGGTATAATGTTTTTGTTGATTTTATAGCAAAGGAGCTTCCATTATGGCAAAGCAATATAAAAAATTACAGAAAAAAGTCTATCCAAAAGTCGAAGACCCACGCAAGAAAGAAAAGGAAAAAATCGGCAAAGATTATCTGCTGATTGCTGTCATTTCCTTCACGCTGGTAGTAACCCTGTTTGGCTGGCAGACTTTCGATGCCCTGAACCGGGCAATGTATGTCCTGCTCACCTTCTCGCTTGCCATGACGTATATTTACCGCCATGCAAAGATTTCCGAAAACGCTCGTATTTACGTAAATCGAGCCAGCCTTTGCTCGATGGGACTTGCTATCGGCATGTTCTGCCTTGCCCTCTGGCATGAGTTCAACAAATAAAATTCCACTAAAAAAAGAGCTATCCATTCGGATAGCTCTTTTTGCTGTCTGGTTATTCCTGAAACTCGGTCTTCGTTGCGCGCAGTCGTGCCATAGCACGCTGCATAGCGAGCTGAGCCCGCTCCACATCGATAATCTTAGCTTCAGGCGCTCCCTGGTGAAGAAGGGCCAGACGCTCTTTAGCACGGGCCATGGCATCCTTGGCACGATTGATATCGATATCAATCGGCTGCTCAGCGGCCGTAGCCAGTACCGTAATCTTATCCGGCGTAACTTCCATAAAACCACCAGCCACCGCAATAAGTTGCTCATCGCGGTCAGCGCCGAGACGCACGCGCATGGCGTGGGGAACCAGCCCCGTAACCAAAGGTGCATGCTTCGGCAGGATGCCGAGCTCGCCGCCCGTAGAACGGACGATGAGCATGCTGATGTCTGCGGAGTAAACAACTTTATCCGGAGAGACAATCTCTAGCTTGATAGTCGCCATAGATTATTCCTCCTCTTTAAGTTTCTTAGCTTTCTCCACAGCTTCATCAATCGTACCTACCATGTAGAATGCATTCTCCGGCAGGTCGTCATATTTACCTTCAAGGATTTCTTTGAAACCGCGAACCGTTTCCTTAAGCGGTACATATTTCCCCGGGGACCCCGTAAATACCTCAGCAACATGGAAAGGCTGCGAGAGGAAACGCTGAATCTTACGCGCACGGGATACCGTGAGCTTATCCTCATCGGAAAGCTCTTCCATACCAAGGATGGCGATGATATCCTGCAGCTCTTTGTACTTCTGCAGGACAGCCTGAACGCCGCGAGCGACTTCATAATGCTCCTGCCCCAGGACTTCCTGGTTCAGGATACGGCTCGTGGAATCCAGCGGGTCAACGGCCGGATAGATACCAAGCTCAGCAATCTGACGGGAAAGAACCGTCGTTGCATCAAGGTGCGTAAAGGTACCTGCCGGAGCCGGGTCCGTAAGGTCATCGGCCGGGACATAGACAGCCTGAACCGACGTAATGGAGCCCTGCTTCGTGGAAGTGATACGCTCCTGCAGCGCACCGATATCCGTGGTCAGCGTCGGCTGGTAACCTACTGCCGACGGCATACGGCCCAGCAGTGCGGAAACCTCCGAACCAGCCTGGATGAAACGGAAGATGTTATCGACGAAGAGCAGCACATCCTGATGCTGGACATCACGGAAATACTCAGCCATGGTAAGACCCGTAAGAGCAACGCGCATACGTGCTCCAGGCGGCTCATTCATCTGGCCGTAGACGAGAGCGGTCTTATCGATAACCTTCGACTCCTTCATCTCGCCCCAGAGGTCATTACCCTCACGGGTACGCTCACCGACACCGGCAAATACCGAGTAGCCACCGTGCTCTTTCGCGATGTTGTGGATGAGCTCCATGATGAGGACCGTCTTGCCGACGCCTGCACCACCGAACAGACCGATTTTACCACCGCGGGCATACGGAGCGATAAGGTCAACGACCTTGATGCCAGTCTCGAGAACCTGCGTGCTGGTCTCCTGCTCATCGAACTTCGGAGCCGGACGATGAATTGGCCAAGCTTCCTTGTTGCCCACCGGAGTCGGGTCGTGGTCAACCGTCTGACCAAGAACATTGAAGATACGGCCGAGAACTTCGTTACCGACCGGAACCGTGATTGGAGCACCCGTATCGACTGCTTCCATCCCACGGGTAAGACCATCGGTAGAGCTCATAGCGATGCAGCGGGTTACGCTGTCACCCAGATGCTGCATAACCTCGACGACGAGGTCGATGTCAACATCACCAGCTTTGCCTTTGATCGTGATTGCATTGAGAATTTCCGGCAGCTGCCCTGCAGGGAATTCAATATCTACGACAGGTCCGATAACCTGTACAACTTTACCTTTTGTTGCCAATGGTAAACCTCCTAACGATGCTCTTATTTCAGAGCTTCAGCGCCGCCAACGATTTCCGTAATCTCGTTGGTGATGCCTGCCTGACGTACCTTGTTGTAGTAGAGGTCCAGCTTGCTCATGAGTTCTTCCGCGTTGTCTGTAGCGTTGCTCATTGCATTCATGCGGGAACTTAGCTCCGATGCAGCGGACTGCAGCAAAGCCGCGTAGACCGTCGTATACAGATACTGCGGAAGCAAGAAGCCAAGTACCGTAGCCGCATCCGGCTCATAGATGTACTCTGCATGAACTCCCGTATTCTCCCCGGCCTCGGACTGGAACGGCAGCAACTGAACGGACTGCGGCTCACAGTTGATGGCGGAAATGAACTTCGTATAGACCATCTGCACTTCCCGGTACTGCCCGGATTTGAAGCGCTCCACGATATCATCTGCAATATTCCGGGCATTTTCAAAGGACGGGCGCTCGCTGATGCCAATATAGCTCTCAGCAACCTTATACCCACGGTTCTTGAAGTGGGCGACGCCTTTGCGTCCCACCACAACGAGTTCCGTATCGTCCTTCGCTTCTACAATAGCTTCAGCCGCTTTGCAGGCATTGCCGGAATAAGCGCCGGCCAGGCCTTTGTCGGCCGTGACCAGCAAGATGAGCTTCTTGCCATCCTTATGGGTTTCGAGAAGCGGATGGGAAAAATCAGCCCCGGCATTGGCGGCGATTTCCTTCACAACTTCCATAACCTTCTCAGCATAAGGGCGATTGGCGCTGGCTGCTTCCTTTGCATGACGCAAACGCGAAGTTGCAACCATGTTCATGGCACTCGTGATCTGCTTGGTACTCTTTACGCTTTTGATGCGCTGGCGGATATCCTGTAAACTAGCCAAAAAGAATCACCTCGCTATCTTATGCCATTTTGTATGTGATGGTTTCCTTGAACTCCTCAATAGCCTTCGTGAGTTCAGCCTCAAGAGCATCGTCGAGTTTCTTCTGCTCGATGATCTTGTTACCGACTTCCGGATGCTGCGCACGCATGAATTTCAGGAAATCATCCTGGAATTCTACGACCTTCTCGACCGGAATATCGGTCAGGAAGCCCTTGACAGCCGTATAGATGACCATGACCTGTTCCTGAACTAAGAGCGGGCTGTACTGCGCCTGTTTCAGCGTTTCTACCATACGAGCACCGCGGTCGAGCTGTGCTTTCGTAGCCTTGTCCAAATCGGATGCGAACTGCGAGAACGCAGCCAGCTCACGATACTGAGCAAGGTCAAGACGCATGGTACCAGCAACCTGTTTCATCGCCTTGATCTGAGCGGAACCACCGACACGGGATACCGACAGACCGACGCTGATAGCCGGACGGATACCGGAGTAGAAGGAGTTCGTCTCCAGCATGATCTGACCATCGGTGATGGAAATGACGTTGGTCGGGATATAAGCCGAAACATCACCAGCCTGGGTCTCGATGATTGGCAATGCCGTAATGGAACCGCCGCCGAGCTCATCGCTGAGTTTTGCCGCACGCTCCAGCAGGCGGGAATGTAAGTAGAATACATCGCCCGGGTAAGCCTCACGCCCTGGCGGTCTTCTGAGCAGCAACGACATGGCACGGTATGCAGCTGCATGCTTCGTAAGGTCATCATATACGCAGAGGCAGGCTTTGCCCTGATACATGAAGTGCTCAGCCATAGCAACGCCGGCATACGGAGCCAGGTACTGCAGCGGAGCGCTGTCAGCAGCCGTAGCAGCAACGACGATCGTATACTTCATAGCGCCAGCCTCTTCGAGCGTCTTGACGACGCGGGCAACCGTCGATGCCTTCTGGCCGATGGCAACATAAACGCAGATACAATCCTGGTCCTTCTGGTTAAGGATCGTATCGACGGCGATAGCCGTTTTACCGATACCGCGGTCACCAATAATGAGCTCGCGCTGGCCACGGCCAATCGGTACGAGAGCATCGATAGCCTTCAGACCAGTCTGCAGCGGTTCATGGACCGATTTACGGTCAGCGATGCCCGGTGCATGGTACTCAACCGGACGCATGGTCTCCGCTTTAATTTCCCCTTTACCATCGATTGGACGGCCGATAGCATCGACAACGCGGCCAATCATAGCTTCGCCTGCCGGTACCTGCATGATGCGGCCCGTACGTTTCACCTGCGAGCCCTCTTTAATTTTCGTCTCACCGCCTAAGATAACGGCACCGACGTTGTCCTGCTCAAGGTTCAGGACCAGACCATAAATATCATTTCCGAAATCGAGCAGCTCTCCAGCCATTGCCTTTTCGAGGCCATGGATATGGGCAATACCGTCACCGATCTCGATAACCGTTCCAACATCATCGACGTTAAGGTCTACATTGTAGTTCTTAATCTGGTCTTTGATGATGGCTGTTATTTCTTCCGGATTCATTTTCATAACTTCGCTGTCACCCCAGTTTCATCAATTGTTAGCCAGTAGTTCTTTTCTAAGCGATTCGAGACGTCCAGCGACACTGCCATCAATGCGGCGATCGCCAATCTTGACAACCACACCACCGATGATGTCCTTGTCCTCATGCAGGCGGAGTTCCACCTGTTTGCCGGTAATGCTCTCAAGCTTTTTCTTGATAGACGAAGTCTGTGCCTCATCTACCGGCGCGGCCGTCGTCACATCCGCAATCAGGATGCCTCTGGCCTCATTCGAAAGCTCACGGTACGAATCCTCGATGGCCTCAAACAGCGCCATACGGCGCTTGTCAACCAGCAGCATCAAAAGGTTATACACGTTTGCAGAAAGCTCTCCTTCAAAGAGTTTCTGGATCAGCTCTTTTTTTGCTTTTGTCTCGACCTGCGGATTGGAAAGAAATGCTGTTGCTGCCGGTACGGTTGCAAGACCGCTGCGGACATCAGCCAATTCCCTGCCATACTCCACAAGCTTATCTTCCTCCTGGGCAATCTCAAAGATTGCCGTGGAATATTTTCGTGCAAGCTGTAAGTTTAGCATGGCAGATCACCAATCTTATCTTTATCAAGCTTATCGACGAATTCCGTGATAAGCTGCTCATTCTCAGCTTTATCGATGTTTTTGGAGATGATTTTGCCAGCAGCAGCCATGGAAAGAGCCACGACCTCGCCCCGGAGCTGTGCCACAGCACGCTCGCGGTCACGCTGGATTTCAGCCTCAGCAGCCTTCTTCATCTGCTCAATTTCGCGTTTCGTCTCAGCACGAGCGGCCTCGCGTTCTTCGCTGGCGCGCTTTTCCGCGTTGCGGATAATATCCTCAGCTTTGACGTTGGCAGCAGCCAGCTTCTTTTTATAATCAGCCAGCAGCTTATCAGCTTCCGCTGCATCGGCATCTGCTTTATCAAGGCTTTCTTTGATTCTATCCTCGCGGGCTTTGAGCATGTTGACGACCGGCTTATAAGCCACAGCGCGCAGCAGAACTACGAGAATGACGAAGTTAATGATCTGCGCGAAGAATGTCATATTTAACTCGATCAATTACTATGCCCCCCCTTTTTCATTTTTCACCAAAAAAATTATTTGATGAGCGGGTTTGCATAGAGCATGATCAGAGCGACAACCGTTGCGATGATTGCCATTGCCTCGATCAGACCTACGGAAATCAGCGTATTGGTGAACAGCGTGTTTTTAGCTTCCGGCTGACGCGTAATACCCTCGATGAAACGGCTCGTTACCATACCATCACCAAGGCCTGCACCGACTGCGGCAAGACCCATGCAGAGACCTGCACCGACTAAAGCTGCTGCTACCATAATTGCATTTTCCATGAAAAAATCCTCCTTAAAAATGTAAAAACTTCTCAGATAGTAGAGTTATGATTCCTCTTTTTCTTTCTTTACTGCATTGGCAAGATATGCCATCGACAGCATTGTGAAGATAACGGCCTGAACTCCGCCGATAAAGATACTGAATGCGAGCCAGGCAACAGCCGGGATTGGCATCCAGATTGGCATGAGCTTCAGCAGGACGACAATGAGAATCTCGCCTGCCAGGATGTTACCAAATAGACGAAATGCCAATGTAATTGGTTTGGCAATTTCCTCGATTGCATTGATGATTACGAATACCGGCGTCGGCTTGAAGAAATGAGCGATATAATGCCCACCTTTCATAAAGATTCCCAGTACATGTACCATGACAATAACCAGGAGTGCTAATGCCAGCGTAGTGTTCAAATCATTGGTCGGCGATGCCATCTTCGGTACAAGTCCCAGCCAGTTAGAAACCAGCAGGAACATGAACAATGATACGATAAACGGAGCCAGGAAACGGCCACGTTCTCCCATCATTGCATCCAGCTGTTCATGCAGCCACAAAACGATAATCTCCACGACATTCTGCCAGCCCTTCGGAATGATCTTCAGGCTGCGGGTAGCCAGAAAGGCAATCAGCAATACGATAGCCATGGCCAGCCAGGTCATGTACAGCGTTTCCATATTGAAGGAAAAGCCCATGATTTGTTCTGTTCCGCGATGAACGACCTCTTCGCCCATACACTCAACCTCCTTCCCAATAAAACCTAAAAATATCCTTTACCGTAAATTCATATGGATCAGCAAGAACACCGCCATTCCGTAGCAAAGAAGAAAGCCCAATGCAGTCACACCAAAAACCTTCGCAGAAATATTTATGGCTGTCAGCAGGATCAGCAGTAATACCACCATCCGCACGACCAGTCCCCCAAGCACTTGCTTTGCTGCGCCGCCAGTGGGTGCTTCGGCAATCCTCCACAATCGCCAGGCCATGTTCCAGACAAATACCAGCGCCGCCATATAGCCCAGCAGCAAGGCCCCGATGAGTCCGCCTTCTCCCCTTACGAGCAAAAGGCTTCCCAGCATCAGCGTCACCCCCGCTAGACCCCAGAACAAACGCTTTATGAAAATCGATAAAACTTCCTTCATATTCCTCCTCCAACGTCAGGCAGAAACTGTCCATCGTCTTCGTTGAATATCGGCGCGACCAAAGCAAATCCCGCGCGGGGACACGCTCCGCCTAGAAATCATATTTCGACGTGAAACAACAAAACCCTTTAGAAATCTTGCATTTCTTCACAAAAAAGTCCATCCGGTTATGCTTGTTTTTGCCATAAATAATAACTATTTATACTACGATAAATCAATACAATCGGTTTATCGTAGTCGGTCGCAATGCCTATTATATTCGATTGATTAACGAATAGCAAGAGTTTTTTCGCCAAAATATAAAAATAACAACAATTCACTAAATACCGTATTTTCCCTCGCTATAAGAGGCTGCCCTGTTTTAGCTGGCGATACAACGTATAGAGTGCTCCCGGAAATCCGACGAGTATCCCCGCCAGCTTTCCCATATAACCAAGGCCGAGCTTTTCATCGGCCAGATTGCCTAGGAATACACAAATCCCGACAAAGACCACCAGATAAATCCCGATTCCACCCAATACGGAAAACGCTTTGACGGCTTGGCGAATTCCTTCATGCTGTCCCTCGCCCTGCTTTTTTTCCATAGGTTTCCCTCCTAAAAAAGGACTGCCGTCAATGCAGCAGTCCTTTGCGTATTATTTTCCCATGAATACCGTCGGGCGCTCCCCTGCCAGCTCATAATGATAGAGAATTGCCTGGATGATGCGTTCCGACGCCTTGCCATCACCGTACGGATTGACCGATTCCGCCATGCGGCCGTATTCTTCCTTATCTGTAAGCAGCGTCTTTGCCTCCTGATAAACGCGCTCACGATCCGTACCGATGAGTTTTACCGTACCAGCGGCCACCGCTTCGGGGCGTTCCGTAGTATCGCGCAGGACGAGAACCGGCTTACCTAATGCTGGAGCCTCTTCCTGAACTCCACCCGAATCCGTAAGGATCAGGTGCGCACGGCTCATCAGATTGGCAAAAGGCTCGTAATCGAGCGGATCGATCAGATGAACCTTGCTGAGGCCGCCGAGTTCCTCGCGCACGACTTCACGGACTTTCGGGTTCTTATGAACCGGGAAGACAATTTCCACATCATCAAACTCTTCCGTCAGCTGGCGCAGGGCCTTATAGACATGACGCATCGGTTCCCCAAGGTTCTCACGGCGATGCGTCGTGACGAGAATAATGCGCTTATTCTTGAAATCGATATGACGCAGCATCTCATCATCAAACGCATAATCCTCACGGACCGTGTGATGAAGCGCATCGATTACGGTGTTGCCCGTTACAAAAATACTCTCTGCCGGAACATTTTCAGCCAGCAGGTTTGCCTCACTGGTTTCCGTCGGGGCAAAATTTAGGTCCGAAATGCAGCCCGTAAGCTTGCGGTTCATTTCCTCTGGGAACGGCGAATACTTGTTATGGGTGCGCAAGCCGGCTTCGACGTGTCCCACCGGAATCTGATGATAGTAGGCCGCCAGTGCGCCCGCAAAAGTCGTTGTCGTGTCCCCGTGAACCAACACGATATCCGGTTTCTCTTCCGTCATGACCTGGTCCAAGCCCTTCATCGCCTTCGTCGTGATATCGAAAAGCGTCTGCCCCTGGGCCATGATATCAAGGTCGTGGTCCGGCGTGATATTGAAAAGATTCAATACCTGGTCCAACATTTCACGATGCTGGGCAGTTACCGCCACCACCGGCGTAATCTTATCGGAATGCTTCTGCAGTTCCAAAACAATTGGCGCCATCTTGATTGCCTCCGGACGCGTGCCGAAGACCGTCATTACCTTGATTTTCTTCTTGTCCATTAAAAATCCCCTTTCTATAAATAAAGGCAGGACTTACGCCTGCCTTCCGGGTTCTGTTTCACTGTCTTCCCGCAGCAGCACGATGCTGATGCGCTGAATCATTCATGTGGAAAATACCAATCTTCTTAGCGCCCAAAAATACAGCCAAAACAACCACGCAGACGATGAGAATAGCAAACTGGCTGCTTACCTCGGTAAGTGCCACAGCACTGAGCCCCAAGAGAGCGCTGATGACATACATCAGCAGCACTGCCTGGCGCTGGCTGAATCCAAGGTCCAGCAGACGATGATGCAAATGCCCCTTATCCGGCTTGAAGATGGGAACCCCACCGCGGTAACGGCGCACAATGGCAAAGGTCGTGTCCAGGATTGGCAGGCCCAGTGCCAGGATTGGCACGATAAGGGCAATCGTCGCCGCACATTTCACAGCACCAATAACCGAAATTCCCGCCAGCATATAGCCAAGGAACATGCTGCCAGAATCCCCCATAAAAATGCGCGCTGGATTGAAGTTGTAATAAAGGAAACCAAATGCCGCTCCGGCCAAAGCTGCCGTCAGCACTGCTACCAAAAGGATATTCTGCTGCAAGGCCACGAGGAAAATGGTAATCGCCGCAATGGTGGATACACCAGCAGCCAGACCATCCAGGCCATCAATGAGATTGACCGTATTGGTAAGACCGACGATCCAGAAAATCGTCGCCGGGATGGCAAACCATTCCGTGTAGATATAATCCCCAAAGGGATCCGTGACGAAATCAATGCGGACATCAAAGGCAATGACCAGCACAGCGGCAGCGATAATCTGTCCCAGCAATTTGACCTTTGCCGGCAGATTCTTATAGTCATCGATGATACCAACCAGAACGATGAGCGACCCCCCCACCATCAGGCCAACCAGCTCCATCATCACTTCATCCGTAACATGTACGAAGGAAAGGAGCGTGAGCATTGCCACCATGAAGGCAGCGTAAATGCCAAGTCCGCCAATACGCGGAATCGGCTTTTTATGTACTTTTCTCGCATCAGGAGCGTCCATAGCTCCCGTCTTGGCCGCCAAAAAAATCACGCCTGGCGTAATGAGCAGCGCCACACCGGCAGCAATAACAAACGCCAACATATAATCTGGCATACAAGTTGCACCTCTTTTTCAAAAACATTCATTTTCTCATAGCAAGCCTATTTTACCGCAGTGGGTGTCTAGTGTCAATGGAAAGACACTGGATGAAAAGGATTTAATCGTGAATCTCTTCCGGCCGGCAGGTTACGATACTGCCATCGGTTTCGTAGTAAACCACCTGCGCCAGCTTTGCATTGCGAAGCATCCGGCGGCAAAGCAGGCAGGGTTTCCCTGAAGCCAGGCTTCCGTCGGCATTGATGCCGACAATGTAAATCGTCGCCCCTTCCATGACGGCAGGATCGGCATTGATAATGGCATTCTGCTCCGCATGAACCGCTACACAAAGCTCGTAATTCTGCCCCTTCGGCACATGAAGCCGCTCCCGTTCGCAGATTCCCGTATCGATGCAATTTGCCTCTCCCCGAGGGGCTCCATTATAACCCGTGCTGATAATGATTTTATCTTTGACGATAATCGCCCCATACCGGCGGCGCAGGCAGGTTGCCCGACGGCCAACGGCCTTAGCGATATCCAGAAAATATTCCGTCCAATCCGGACGCTGCTGTTTTTCACGACTCATGATGACCATCCTCCAAACTATTCAAATAACGATGTCCCAGTATGACCGCCACAAAGTCATCCACAGGCTCCGGCGGCACCTGCATCGTTATCGGCAGCAGCCGCCGCCAGCCCTTGGGCGGATGCGCCTTCCAATATTCGCCCTTGGCCAATTCCGTCGTACGGTATTCATCCAGCACGACAACAGGCAACTCCGGCAAAGCCGTTTTGATGCGGGCCCGCGCCTCTTTGCTCGTAGTCCCATTGCCCTCGACCAAAACCTCATAGCCGTATTGCTGGCGGGCATCTGCCAGTTCTGCTTCCAGTCTTGCCGTTTCAATGACTTTCTGCCAAATTACCCGGCCGTCTTTCGCCAATATGGCAAAGCCGCACTTGTCACGACCAGGGTCCAATGCTGCAATATTCATCATTTCCTCCTACAAGAAAGCCTTCCTCGAAGAGGAAGGCCTTTTATTCTCATTCCTGTTAAGGTAAATCTGCCTGCTGTTCCACTCGGATTTTCAGCCGCAAGGGGCCAATAGCATCGGTGGCACCATTGGCATACGCCGATAATATCCAAGAACCATGCTTTCCACGCAAAGCTCCTACGATATCATAGAACTGTGCCCCCTCGATTACCCCCACAGTACCACGGATAGGATCGGGAAGGATGCCCTTGGCCGTAACCGCCCGATTGACCTCGTTGAGGAAATCCATGACTACCTGCTCCGGCTCGCTGTCCGACTTACCGGTCAACAAGTAGGGCTTTGCCAGGATGAATTCCTTATCTTCATATACCGTACTGTTCTTGTAGAGTTCCAATGTCGTCCGGATTGCTTCCCCACGAACGAGATTGCCGGCCGCCACAATGCGGACAACCATATCGTTGCGGCTGTCCGCAATCGTCTTCACGGCCTCGGCATACTCGGGCTGGTAAATCCAGATATCCTGATCAGATTTATCCTCTCCGAGCTTTTCCGATACATTGCGGTTGGCCAATTCAGCCAAAGCCCGCAAATCATTGTCGACTTCAAACTGCGTACGGCCGCCACGGACTACACCGCTGGCAATAACTTCCCCTGCCTGATAGACAATATCCCCCTCGCGGATGGTAATCAAACCATCCCGGAGACTCTGGGCATGCTGCTCCAGCAGGGAATTATTTTCCATGAGTTTCTTATTCGTTCCTGTCAGCAAATCATTCTGCGCCCCCAGCGTAGAATTTTCCGCCGCCAGCACGTCATTGCGATGCAGCAAATCCAGCTTTGCCGCCTCAAGCAGCCGATTCCCTTCCTGCAACCGGGCCGATTTTTCTTCCAGCTCCGCCTGCTGGCCCTTGAGCTTTTCGACATCATCCTTCGACTTTGCCAATGCCTCATCGGTCTGCTGCTGCTCAACCTGTGCCTGCTGCAAATCAGCCTGGGCTTGATTCAGGCTCTCCCTAGTCTCCCGCATGGTGCGGTTAAGCTGCTCCATCCCGAAAAGCGCCGTGCGGACATTTTGCGAGGCAGCCGCCATGACCCCAAAAGTCAGGGTGGTAATGCAGATACCGGTAAAAATCGTAATGACAACGGATGTATGGCGCGGTCTAAGACCAAAAAGCGACAACCGCTTCTTACCGATTTTTGTTCCGAGCCGATCGCCAATGAACGCAATTGCGCCACCGGTAATAATCAGCACGACAATCAAAAGGACTCCATACATCCTTCCTCAATCCACCTTTCGCAATAATCAGCAGGCACCATCAGCGCGATGCTCTGCGTATCAGGAAGAAACCAGCAATCAAACCGACAATATTCGGAATCCATACTGCCAGCATCGGCGCCACCGCACCACTGCGTGCCAAAGCATTGCCCATCGTCATCAGCGCGTAATAGAAGAAAATAATGATGACACTCATGGCAAAGCCCGCCGACGAGGAGTTGCGTGTTGGCTGCAGACCAAGGGGTACACCAATCAAAGCAAAAATCAGGCTGGCCATCGGCACAGTGACACGCTGATAAAGTTCTGCTTCGAGCTTATTGGTATTGATATACTGCGTCTTCATAATCTCGATTTGGGCTTTGAGTTCCTTCATCGTAAGTTCTTCCGGGTCCTTCTGTTCCCGGACAATCTGCTTCGGATTTGCCTTTATGGGGAGTTTTTGGGAATCAAAGCGCATGGTATGCTCGCTCTTGCCCTCTTCCGTGGCAATATCGTAAATCATGCCGTTGTGCATGTTCCACTCATTGCCGCTCCACTCTGCGTACTCAGCATTTTCCACATGACTGACCTGTCCCTCGTCATTGAACTCCTGCAGGGTGATTCCCTGCAAGGTCTGCGATTCTGCATCATAAAGGCGTGCATAGACCAGCCGCTGGATCTTATCATGATTCAGATCTTTTAAGATGATATGTTCCTGTGACTTCATTCCAGTATTGCCCTGGATTTCATAATGAAGAACGTTGCGATAAGCCGTATTTGCCCATGGCACGACATATTCATTAAAAGCAATAGCACACATGCTGACAATGAGTCCCATGAGGATTGCTGGTGTTGCGATGCGGCAAAAACCAATACCGCAGGATTTCATCGCCGTGATCTCACTAGAACTCGACAGCCGGCCAAAGGTCAGCAAGCTCGCCAGCAGCATGGACATCGGGAAGGTCCACATAATAACTGCCGGCAAACCAAAGATGAAGATTTTCACTACAGCTTGCAACGAAGCACCATAATCCGTAATATACTTGGCAATCTT
Source organism: uncultured Selenomonas sp. (assembly GCA_945494195.1). Lineage (GTDB taxonomy): Bacteria > Bacillota > Negativicutes > Selenomonadales > Selenomonadaceae > Selenomonas_A. The sequence goes on from CALYVJ010000002.1 coordinate 14,873, forward strand.
AAAAAGCGTTCCCGAACCGATAAAAACTGCGGAGAAGGCACAGATGCCGAATAAGAAGGTCATGAACACTTCCCGAAATATGTATTTGTCTAAGATTCTTATATGCATCGTTTGTTCTCCAATCAAAGGGTGAAATTCTCACCCAGGTAAAATTTCTTGGCGATTGGGCTGCTCGCAATTGTCTGGCTGTCGCCTTCCAACAGGATTTTGCCTTCACTCAGGATGTAGGCACGATCGACAATCTGCAGCGTCTCACGGACGTTGTGATCCGTAATCAGAATGCCCATGCCACGCTGGCGAAGGTATTGGATGATATCCTGAATATCGGCTACGGCCAACGGATCGACACCAGCAAATGGTTCATCCAGCAGAATGAACTGCGGCTCCAGGGCCAGGCAGCGGGCAATCTCCACCCGGCGTCTTTCTCCGCCAGACAGTTCCGTTCCCTTGCGCTCCTGGACATGACCGATGTGGAACTCTTCAATAAGCTCCTCGTATTTAGCCTGCTGCTCGGCCAGAGACAATTTGGTTGTCTCGAGTATAGCCATGATATTTTCCCGCACAGTCAATTTGCGGAAAATCGAAGCTTCCTGCGTCAGGTAACTGATTCCCAGTTCCGCCCGCTTATACATGGGGGAACTCGTAATATCGATGTCCGAAAGGTATACTTCCCCAGACGTCGGGTGCTCAAGTCCCACAATCATATAAAACGTCGTCGTTTTACCGGCACCATTCGGACCAAGAAGGCCAACAATCTCGCCTTTCTCCACCCGCAGGGAAACACGGTTCACCGCCGTGCGTTCCTTAAATTTCTTTACCAGATTCTTCGCTTCGATATGCAAAGCCCTAACCCTCCAACAATATACTGCTTATTTTACCTTAGCTGCCCCATCGCTTGCAAGGTAAATCGTCAAACGATTGCTCTTCATCGTATTGTTATCCTGAACAGCCCAGGCATTGCCCGTTACGACAACCCGGCCCTGTTCCATCCCATAATAATCCATGCGGTCGCCGCCAGCTTCCATGTCCTTCGGCGGGCTCACAAGATGCGCATTGCCCGAACCGACATAATGGGCATCATCCAGCCAGCCTTCCAAGCGATTCGCCGTAAAGGTACCATCCGCACTGGAAATCGTGCCACCGGATGCGATCAGCACATATTTATTCTGGTTCGGATAGTAATCCACCTGCTCCCCACTGAAGCTTTTGTCCCCCTGGGTACCATAAACGCCGCCAGTAGCCAGCATGTGATTCTGTCCGTCCGTCATGATTTTCGCACAAGTAATGCGCGTGTCATCAGTGGTTGCAACGACATTTCCTTCCACAGTACCTTCCTGGGTCTTGGTATTGTACGTTACCCGCAGACCCGTGACGCGGGAAGTACCACGCGTCATCGTCACACCGCCATTGGCAGTTGCCAATCCAGTGCTCATATCATATTCAACCGTATCGGCATTGAGTTCTGCCGGCTCTCCCGCCGCACTGATTCCCTGCATTGGCAGGACCACGCTGACGGCTAATGCCAGCAATATCTTTTTCCTTTTGCTCGTTCTCATTCGCTAGTTCCTCCCTTTACCAGGTGTGCCTTGCCGACAATCTTGATTTTGTTGAAGCCATCCGTGCTCTCGATGCGGTCACCAGTTGCCTTCATATCCTCTTTCACTGCCGTTGCATCACCGATTGCTGCCAGCACTTCGTCCTTCGCCATCCAGCGAAGCTCTTTGCTCGATAACTTTGCCCCATCGCTGGTGGTAATGGCTACATTGCCGGTAATGGCAATATCCTTGGTCGCATTATCATAATTCCCGCCATCGGCATGGACTTCAACAGTGCGGCCATCCTTTGCATAAAACTTGCCGGTGAGTTTTTCCAGGGTAACATTTTTCGACTCCACATCCACCTGGATATGTTCCGCCGTCAATTCCCAAATGGTACGGCCATCCTTTTCCTCGCGGATGGTGTTGCCATCATAAGTCATTACCTTAGTGTCCTGAGACTGTTCCGTCTGTTGCGGAGCCTCCGGTACAGTTGCCACCGCCCAGACTACCAGGGCGGCAAAAACAGCGATACCAAGGGCCAGCAAAATCTTATTTCGCTTGCTCATTTATCTGCCCCCTGTGCCTTGACCGTATGATGTTTACCGGTCTTCTGCTCTTCCGGCGGCGTGTTCCAGCGCTTCTGGAACCACAACCACTGCGTCGGATTATCACGGATGACCTGCTCGACAATTTTCGTCATTCGCGCCGTAAAATTGAAGAGATCCTTATCCGTATCGCCAGTATCCTCATACCGCATGATTTCTCCTACCAGCACTTTATGCTTGCCGTTCGGCTGGCGGATAATGAAGGCTGGCACCACCGGTGAATTAAATTTATACGCAAAAACAGCCGCCCCCATCGGCGTCGAGGCAATCTTGCCCAAGAACGGCAAGAAAGCACCGCCCGGGCCGCCATCCTGATCCGACAGGAAGCCAAGGATTTTCCCCTGGCGAAGCGCACGGGCCGCCGACAAGAGCTCACTGGTACCACGGGAGAAAATTTCCACATGGATGGTCTTGCGAAGGTCATTCAAGGCGTTGGTGTACTGCATATTCGGCTGTGGCTTGGCAATCGCCGTAACCGGCAGGCCGTTTAGCGTAAACGAAGCCGAAAGCCATTCCCAGGTACCGATATGTCCCGTGACGATTACAACGCCCTTCTTCTCTGCCAGCGCCTCTTTGAGACGCTCCAGATGATCGATTTCAATATACTGCTCAAAATTCTTCTCGTTAAGATGCGGCATATAGAGGATTTCCAATACATTGCGCGCGAGATTCACAAATGACTCCCGCACGACCTTGCGGGCCTCATCTTCCGAGAGATTGAGTGCTGGCATCATCTGGGCCACGGCCCGCTCCCGCTCCTTTTTTACCAGGAGATAATAGAGATTGCCCAGCACCCGGCCAGCTGCCATGAGCAGGCGGTATGGCATATGACATACCAGCCAGCTCATGAACATCACAAATTTATAATGCATGGATTACGTTCCCCCAAATACACTTGATTCACTATTTCCTGATCACTGCGCCAGCTCTCCGCTATTCGCCGAAGCTGACGGATAAAAATCCTTCATAAGCGCCTGCCATTTGCCCTGCGCTTTCAGAATGAATTCGATAAGTTCACGAACAGCACCACGCCCTCCAGGATAACTTGCCGTAAGCAAAGCTTCCTGGCGTACCTCCGCGACAGCATCACTTACTGCCATGGGCAGGCCTACCTGCAAAAGGATTGGCAGGTCGATGAGGTCATCGCCCACATAGCCGATTTCCTCATCACACAGGCCTAACTTCTCTTTGAGTTCCTGATAGGCCGTCCGCTTGTCAAGCTTGCCCTGAAATACTTCCGAAATATGGAGCTCCCCAGCCCGGAAAGCCACCTGCTTCGAGGTCCGGCCTGTTATGATGGCGGTTTTGATGCCGGCTTTATGGGCCAGCGTAATGCCCAGTCCATCCCGGCAGAAAAACGGCTTGTAGAGCTCCCCTTCGGCGCCGATATAAATTCCACCGTCAGTCAAAACACCATCCACATCAAAAATAATCAGCTTGATGTGTTTTGCCCGTTCCAGAGCACCACATTTCTGGTCCATATCAAACAACTCCTTGACGTAAGAGGTCGGTCAAGTGGACAATGCCCACCGGATTGTGTTCATCATCCACTACCGGCAAAACGGTAACCGGGCGGGGTTTGTGCTTCTCCATGACAGAAAGTGCCGAAGCTGCCAAAGCGTCCTCCCGGATCATCAGCGGATTCTCGAACATAATATTGTGTACCGGCTCATCGAGGAATTTATAATCCTTAGCCAGAGCCCGGCGAATGATTCCGTCGGTGATAAGGCCGACAAACTTGCCGTTTTCATCCACTACAGAAGCTGCCCCAAGGCCTTTGTCGGTCATGATAAAGAGTGCATCTTTGGCCGTCTTGTCCTGGGATACCACCGGGTTGTCTTCGCCCGTATGCATGACATTCGAAACCTTCAAAAGCAAACGGCGGCCCAGTGCCCCGCCCGGATGGAACAAGGCAAAATCCTGACTGGTGAAGTTACGGACCGACATCAGCGCTACCGCCATGGCATCCCCCATGGCCAACGTTGCCGTTGTACTGGCCGTCGGTGCCAAGCCCAATGGGCAGGCTTCCTTTTCCACGCCGATATCGATGAAATAATCGCTGTTCTTTCCGAGCTGAGATTCACGCCGGCCACTCATGGCAATAATCTTAGCCCCAATACGGCGGATAATCGGCAGGATATTGACAATTTCCGACGACTCGCCACTATTGCTGATGGCAATGACTACATCGTTCTCCGTAACCATGCCCAAATCGCCATGGAAGGCCTCAGCCGGATGCATGAAGAACGAAGGCGTTCCCGTGCTGGCGAAGGTAGCGGCGATCTTACGGCCAATGTGGCCGGACTTTCCCATGCCCGTAACAATGACACGGGCCGGACAATCCAGAATGCATTGCACCGCCGCCATGAATTCATCGTCAATGCGTTCTTTCAGCTTCAATACCGCATCGGCTTCAATTTCCAACGTTTCGATGGCCTTTTCTTTTACCTTTATCACAAGTCTTTTCCCCTTATGTACAAATCATTCAAATTCGATGGTCACAGTTGCAGGCATCAGCCCTTGAACTTCTTGCGCACGATTTCATGGATTGCCACGGCATCTTTCAAGAGATCTTCCAGTTTATCCAGATAAACCATGTTGGCACCATCGGAAAGAGCCTCTTCCGGGTTATCGTGAACTTCCAGGAACAGCGCATCGATGCCGGCACCGACAGCCGCACGAACGAGGAATTCCACATACTCGCGATTGCCAGCCGAGGTCGTGCCATTGCCACCCGGCAGCTGTACGCTATGGGTACCGTCCATGACCACCGGATAGCCAAAGGAGCGCATGATGGGCAGAGAACGCATATCCACCACCAGATTGTTATAGCCAAAGGAGGCACCGCGTTCCGTCAGCATAATCTGCTCACAGCCGCTCTCATGGAGTTTGTCCACCACATTACGCATGTCCTTCGGAGCCAGGAACTGGCCTTTTTTGACGTTGACGACGCGGCCCGTCTGAGCAGCGGCGTGAAGAAGGTCCGTCTGGCGGCACAGGAAAGCCGGAATCTGCAGAATATCGGCAACTTTTGCCACCGGTTCTGCCTGATAAGTCTCATGAATATCCGTAACCACCGGAACCTGAAGTTCCTCTTTAATCTGCTGCAGCATCTCCAGGCCCTTTTCCATCCCCGGGCCGCGGAAGCTGTGGAAGGAGGAACGATTTGCTTTGTCAAAAGAAGCCTTGAATACATAATTGATGTCCAGCCGCTCACAGATTTCCTTGATGGTGCGGCCAATCAACAGGCAGCGGTCCATTCCCTCCAACACGCAAGGACCAGCCAGCAGCGTCAGTTTCTCGCCGCCGCCAATCTCAAAATTTCCCACTTTTGCCTTATTCATATTCGTCTCTCCTTTATAAAGAATTTACATTGCTTATTATAACGCCATTTTACGATAAATCTCGTTAACTTTCTCCAGGTCTTCTGCCGTATCGACACCAACGAATTTCGCCTTGGTTTCCACCACTTTAATACGGTAGCCATTTTCCAGTGCCCGCAACTGTTCCAGGGACTCAGCGGACTCTAACGGCGTAGATTCCATCTTGGCATACTGCAGCAAAAAGTCACGTTTGTAGGCGTAAATCCCAATATGCTTATAGACCGGGCAGCCCTCATGACGCGGATAGGGCATCAGGGACCGGGAAAAGTACAGCGCATAGCCATTCTTATCCGTTACGACCTTGACATTATTGGGATTTGTCTTCTCTTCCTCATCGGTAATCTCCGTCTTGACCGTAGCCATCTGGAGTTCTTCGTCCTGTTCAAAGACCGCTGCGAGTTCATCAATAAGCGACGGCTCGATGAGCGGCTCGTCGCCCTGCACATTGACGATGAGATCTGCCTCCGGGAAAGAGGCAGCAACCTCTGCTAAGCGGTCCGTTCCCGTCGGATGGTCTTTCCGTGTCATCATCGCCTGGCCGCCATGATCTTTTACAGCCGTCAGGATGCGCTCGTCATCGGTAGCGACAATTGTCTGGCTGACTTTTCCAGCCTTCGATGCCCGATCGTAAACGCGGCAAATCATCGGTTTGCCAGCAATATCTTTCAGCGGTTTGCCCGGCAGTCTCGTCGAAGCGAAACGAGCCGGGATGACACATAATACATTCATGGATTGTACCATCCTTTCATGAACATTTCCTTAAGATTAACGGGAACCGAGTCGTTCGGTCAAGCGATTTGTCAGCAGCTGGCGGAATTCTTCACTGCCCTGCTGGAACTTGACCTCGACACAAATAACATACACAGGGATGTCCATGCCAGCCTGAATGATTTCAGCCGGCACTTTGACGGCATCCTTCTCCGTGATGATAATTGCCTCGGCTCCCATATTTTTCGCCTGCTGCAGAATATCAGTCATCTCCTGCATGTTGTAATCGTGATGATCCGGATAACGCAGGCTTTCGATGATGACAACGCCGAGATCGGAAAGGGTCTGCTCAAAAGAAGCAGGATTGCCGATAGCCGACACAGCCATTATCTTCTTCCCGCGCATCTGGTCTACTTCAATGCCATCACCGGCAATATCCACGTACCAATCCGACAGCGGGATAAAGCAGCGTGGCTGATGGATGCTCTCCAGAATCTGAGCATCCGCATTATTCTTCCGGACGGTCTGGCGTATATAGTCGCAAGACCCTTCGGCCGCCTGGTCAACCTTTGTCATCAGGCAGACATCGGCACGGCTGATATGCGAAACCGGCTCGCGCAGAGTACCACGCGGCAGGATGTAGCCATTGCCAAACACGTTGACGGCATCGACGAGCAAAATATCCATATCGCGTTCGAGCTGCCAATGCTGATAACCATCGTCGAGTATGGCCACTTCCGCACCAAAATGCTCTATCGCATACTTGCCTGTGAGCGAGCGGTCCGCACCGATGAGAACGGGTACGTTCGGCAGATGCTTTGCCAGCATAAAGGCTTCATCACCGGCCTCAGCCGCACTCATATGGAGCCGTTTGCCATCAGATACAATGCCGACTTTGCCATGCCACTTCGCCCGGTATCCACGATTCAGGATGACCACATGGTAACCCATATTGCGGATATCAGTGGCCAGCCGCTGCGCCGTCGGCGTCTTGCCCGTACCGCCCACCGTCACGTTGCCAAGGCTGATAACAAAGCAGTCCAGCTTCCGATGGGTGAATATCCCCACGCGGTAGCCAGCCAGTTTCAGGTTTACCAGCCCAGCATAAATCAGCGAGAATACATAAAGAATTCCCATGATGATATGCATAAAGAAACCATGGACTTCCTTGCTGTGTACTAAATCGATAAAATACGTCTGGAAATTATCGATTTTTTGCGTAGCCCGGGCCCGTTGACGGTTTTCCGGACAACTTTCATAAGCTTC
>CALYVJ010000003.1 GCA_945494195.1 uncultured Selenomonas sp.
ACAAAAACAAAAGCATCCACCTTTTTAGATGGATTACTGGCGATATACTCAGCAGGTTGATATTGCCGATTTTGCGGAAATAGTCCGAGCTGATAAGCGGTTCAAAGGATAAAGTTGCTTCAGAGCCAGCATAAGAAGCCGCCGCAAGCCGCAAAGGCTGTGGCTTACCAAACAAATAGCCCTGACACAGTTCACAGCCAATATCCTTCAAGAACTGGTACTGTTCCTCTGTTTCTACCCCCTCAGCCAAAGTGTGGATTCCCAACTCCTTAGCCATATTGACCAACGACTTCAGGATAACCTCTGTTTTATGCTTCTTGCCAAAATCATCCATTCAGACTTCATAACCGGCTTCCCGGAAACGCATAATCTGCTTGATGATATGGTCATCATCAACGCTGAAAGCCCCTTCGGTGATTTCTATATGCAGCCTGTCGCAGGAAACCTGATATTCCTGGCGGATTCTCTCCACATCAGCAAAAATATCCGTCAGCTGGAAATCCATCCGGGAAAGATTCAGCGAAATCCTGGCTTCCTGCCAGCCCTCGCCATGCTCCCGGACCCGGCGAAAATCCTCACAGGCCTCCCGGATTACATACAGATCCAACTTATGGATGAGATGGGCATCCTCCAGTACCTCGATAAACACCCCAGGCGATATCATGCCATACTCCGGGGAATTCCAGCGTGCCAGCGCCTCAACCCCGATGACCTCCCGCGTCATCGTGCGGATTTCCGGCTGATACCACACCTCAATATCGTGGTGTTCCAGTGCCCGGTAAAAATTGCTAACGATGTAATTCTTGATCCGGATCTTCTTTTCCAAGGCCTCATCAAAAACGCCCCAGCCCTTATCGTAAGTGCCCTTTACGCTTTCACAAGCCAGCTTTGCCCGGTCGAGGATCAGCGCCGTATCCTGGATAACGGCAATGCGCCGCAGGAATTTATGGCCCTCTTGAAAGCCGTATTTCCGATTATAACTTTTGAAATTCTCTACATCAAAATACAGGAAGCTTATATTCCCATTGCCCGCATCTTTCAGCAGATAATAGGAATCTTCCATAAAGTACATCATGTTGAACAACCCGGTGACTTCATCGATTTGATTTTTACGAATTCCATTCTTCATAATCGCACTCTCATCAGTGGACTTATCCACAGACATATCCACAAAACCGTGGATATGTCAATATTTTTGTGGATAAGTTGCGCTTTTATTCCTTAGTTATCCACTTCCTCTAAGAATCTGGCCGAAAATTTTAGAGTGAAATCCTCAGATACTCTTCTACCATGTCACGGACACTCATGCCATTACTGGATTTGCCGCCCAGGCGATTTTTCTTCATATTCTTGACGATGCCATGATAGAGCTCATCTTCCACCGACCCCGGCACCAGATTTTCCCAGTTCTGCATGCTGTAGGGACGCTCCTTGATGGCGTTATCCGGACGGCCCGTAACCTCCAGTTCACTCAGGAACTGGATCTGCTGGGTATTCGGACGGACATAGTAATGCGCCAGGAAATACTTCGGCGGATAGCTGTACTCCGCATTCTCATCCGTCTGAACCAGTTTCACCCACACATCCGCGATATACTCATTGCCCGAATGCGGCATCTGAATCCAGCGGGCATTCTTAGTATCCAGATAATAGGTAAATCCGTTATCCTTCAACAGCTCCACAAAGCGCTTCTCCTCTTTGTCTTTCTGCTTCGTCTTTGACTCTTCTGACTGAGTAGTTATAGATTTTGTTTCATCTGGTCTCGTAAACCAATCATCTGCACTCCTGTTACTTGATACAGTAGACTCATTTCCATTTTTTTCACTTTCAGCTGCATATCCCCAAGAACTCCCCAAAAGGGACAAAAAAAGCCCCACTATACAAAAACGAACCAAACGTTTCATAATATATCACCTCAAAATAGTTGTTTCATCTCTTGTACAATTCTCCGTGTAAGTAAATATTCCCTTCATTTTTTCCCATGAATAAAAAAGACCGCTCCCTTTCCAGACAACGGTCTTCCCAATTTTTCATTTATTCTGTTATCGCAATATCATCCAAAATTTCTTTCATAACCGTGGTAACCGATTGCTCGTAGATACGACCATTAAAATGTCCATTATGTGCCTCCCCCTTTGCTGGCAAATCATTTCTATATACATAATGTTCTTTTTTTACATCCACAAAACGAGCTCTCATCCATATATTCTGTTCACTTGTATGGGTAGAGAAGAGCAGCGGTACACCTTTTTGGTATTTCACCCTATTGCTCAAAGTCATAGTCAAAACAAAAACGTAATCGTAATCTAAACGCCGACCTGCCTCTACGTAGTCATTTAAACGCATATCTGCCAACCCACGTGGCCGATTCCCTACAGGCATATCATCAACATCATTTGTTTGATTGCTAGAAACACTTTCTCCATGTTTTTCTGACACGCCATTTTCATTTAACGTATACCTCGATGAAGGATGTGAAAAATTATTTCCTTTTGATAAAGCCCCATCGTTCTCAGCTTTTTCTAGCAAATATGTATTGATATCAGTCCCTTTCATAATGGCGAAACTTTCTCGTGGAAACTTATCTCTTATCTGCTGATATATCTGGTTCTTTACTCGATTTTCCACCACCATATCTTCATCGCCATTTATGACCAAAGCAATTCTAACACGTCCATCAGGGCCCAATGGTGCCTTATCTCCATAAATTAAATGATGCGCTCTAGTATAAACATCTGATACTTGATGGTCTGGACTTTTTTTCAGCTCTCGCTGGTTGATCGACAAAGATGGTTGTTGAGCAGACGCAACCCTCATTCCAACATCATATGAATTTACATTCAAACTTCCTATTCCCCAAAAAGCAGCACACAGCGCACCAGCAATGAAAATCCTTTTCACGATAAACTCCTCCTCGTTCGTTATCCCTATGAGCTGTTATCCTTACGATATCACACTTCATATTATATGCATACACCTTTTTTATTTCTCTTTCTAACCAACAAATCCTGCTATTCCCAATAATTAGCTGTTTGAGAAAAAAACGCTCCCTATTCAGGAAGCGTTTTTCTGCCATTATCATAAAGGCTATTGCGGAATGTTTCACGTGGAACATTCCGCTTCGCGTTATAATGGATTTTTTACTGGCGTTCCGGCTTTGCGCGGGTAGGCTTTGGGAGTTGGCATCCCCTTGGTGATTTCCACCACAGCCCGCACATCATCCAGCCCTGGAAGTTTGACGGGACGCGTTGATACTTTGCTGCCTCCCATTACCTTGATGGCTTTTTCTGCCTCGTTTTCTTCCTCCTGATACTGCATTCCCTTTAAGGCCAGAAATTTGCCGCCCCGTTTGACGAAGGGCATACAATACTCACAGAGCACCGGCAGCCGGGCCACGGCGCGGGATACGGCAATATCGAACTGCTCCCGGTATTTCTTATTGCGGGCACCTTCTTCCGCCCGGGCATGGACGCATTCCACATCCTGCAACCCTAGTTCATCGACGACAGTCTGCAGGAATTTTACCCGCTTGTTGAGGGAATCCATCAGCGTCAGCTTGATGGTGGGGTCAAAAATCTTCAAGGGAAGTCCCGGAAAACCAGCCCCCGTACCCACATCGATTACGGATACTCCCTCAGCAAAGTATTCTTTATCGTAAGCCGTAAGGGAATCAATCATATGCTTGACAGCTACTTCATGGGGTTCGGTAATCGCCGTGAGGTTCATTACCTTATTCCATTCTACCAATAGTTCATAGTACCGATTGAACTGCTCCAGCTGTTCTTCCGTCAGCGAAAGGCCATAGGCCTCCGCCACCCTTTTCATCTCTTCCCGAAACATCTTCAACCCTCTTTCTTTTCCTGAATGCGGCGCTGCTGTTCGAGCCATACGAGGAGCACCGATATATCCGCCGGCGAAACACCGCTGATGCGGCTAGCCTGTCCCACCGAACGCGGACGGATTTTAGCCAGCTTTTCGCGGCCCTCATCCCGCAGACTCGGCACCTGATTGTAGTCGAGATTCTCCGGCAAGAGTTTTTCCTCCAGTTTTTCCATATGCTCGACCTGCTCCAGCTGTTTTTTGATATAGCCTTCGTAGGTAATAGAAATCTCAACCTGCTGCTGTACCTCCGGGGCTAATTCCGGCAGATTGAAGACAGCCTGCAATTTGGCATAGTCCACATCCGGACGACGCAAAAGCTCATAAAAACTCGTCGCGTTGCGGATTGGCTCAATTCCGGCAGCTGCCAGCTTGTCTTTGATTTCCTGGGTCGGATTAATGGAATTCTTCTTGAGATATTCCATGGCCTGCTGGATTGCCGCCTGCTTTTTCGTGAAGCGTTCCCAACGCTCATCCGTTACGAGGCCCACGCGGCGGCCCATTGGCGTCAGCCGCTGATCGGCATTATCCTGACGCAAGAGCAGGCGATACTCGGCCCGGCTGGTCATGATGCGGTAAGGCTCACTGGTTCCCTTAGTGACCAGGTCGTCAATCAACACGCCCAGATAGGCATCACTGCGCTTCAATACCAGGGGTTCTTCCCCCTTTACGAACATCGCCGCATTGATACCGGCAATGATGCCCTGACCAGCAGCCTCCTCATAGCCCGAGGTACCGTTGGCCTGACCAGCCGAGAAGAATCCATGGATATCCTTGAACTCCAGCGTCGGTTTTAGCTGGGTCGGGTCGATGCAGTCATACTCGATGGCATAGCCGGCCCGCATGACTTTCGCATGCTCCAGCCCCGGGATCGTCCGCAAGAATTCCAGCTGGACGTCCATGGGCATACTGGTGGACATGCCCTGTACATAGACCTCATTGGTGTTGAGTCCTTCCGGCTCCAAGAAAAGCTGATGGCGCTCTTTGTCCGGGAAGCGCAGGATTTTCGTCTCGATCGAGGGGCAGTACCGGGGCCCGATTCCCTCAATGATACCGTTGGCCATAGGTGCCCGGTGCATATTGTCCCGCAGGATTTTATGCGTCTTTTCATTGGTATAAGTCAGCCAGCAGGGAATCTGTTCCCGAGTCGTTTCGTCACTCATAAAGGAGAAATTCCGGCACGCTTCATCCCCCGGCTGAATTTCCATCTTGTCGTAGTCCAGGGTCCGGGCATCGACACGGGCAGGGGTTCCTGTCTTGAACCGCATCAGGCGGATACCTGCCGCCAGCAGGGAATCCGAGAATTTCATTGCTGCCCGCTGGCCATTTGGACCACCGGTGTAAGTATGCTCACCGATGATGATACGGCCCTTGAGATAGGTTCCCGTAGCCATGATAACAGCCTTGGCTTCGTAGATTTCCCCAGTCTCGACTTGAACGCCCTTGACCTTGTCCCCCTCTAAAAGCAGCTTGTCGATGAGAATCTGTTTGACATCGAGATTCTCCGTATTCTCGCAAGTCTTTTTCATAGTAAACTGATAAAGTTTTTTATCTGCCTGGGCACGCAGGGCATGAACCGCCGGTCCCTTGCCCGTGTTGAGCATACGGAACTGGATGCAGGTCTTATCGGCATTGACCCCCATTTCACCGCCCAGCGCATCGAGTTCCCGGACCAGATGTCCCTTAGCGGGTCCGCCTACCGACGGATTACAGGGCATCATGGCAATATTGTCCATCGACAGCGTTGCCAAAAGCGTACGGCAACCGATACGGGCAGCGGCCAAGGCTGCCTCAACGCCGGCATGACCGGCACCGACTACAATAACATCGTAGCTGTCCGCTACGAACACATTTTTATCCAAAATCCATCAACCTTCTTTTTATTTGCCAATACAGAATTTCGAGAATATCTCATTGATGATATCTTCGCCGACCGTCTCACCGGTAAGTTCCCCAAGTTTCTCCCAGGCTGAGCGCAAATCAATCGAGATAAAATCCAGCCCCAGCTGCGCGTCGATTGTCCGCAGAGCCGCCGTGAGATGTGCATCCGCCTGTCGCAGGATCTCCGCCTGCCGCTCATCATTGACAAAGGCGCCCTCATCCCCGGCATCCAAACCACCGTCGTATACCTTCTGACGGATGGCGTCGGCCAGATTATCCAGACCGTGTTCGGTCACCGTAGAAATGACCAGAACCGGCGCCGCAGTTTTTGCCTGCAACATTTCTTCGGTTAACACGGGCTGCAAATCCGATTTATTGAGCAGGACGATTGCCTCCCGGCCTTCAATCAACGAGAAAATCTCCTCATCCTCAGCCGTAAGCTCCCGGGATGCATCGAACAGTGCCAGCACCAAGGAGGCCTGATTGACGTAGGATCGTGCCTTGTCCACGCCAATCTGCTCCACCAAATCATCAGTGGCCCGGATGCCAGCAGTATCGATGATGCGCAAGGGCACTCCGCCCACATTGGCATATTCCTCGATGGAGTCACGCGTCGTCCCTGGAATATCCGTCACAATCGCGCGTTCCTCCCGCAGCAGCGCATTGAGCAGCGAAGACTTGCCTACGTTTGGCTTGCCGACGATAGCTGTCATCAAACCATCCTTTAAAATCCGGCCGGTCTGGGCGGTCTTTAGCAGTTTTTTAATTTGGTTGCGTATATCAACCACATTATTCTCTACCTCATACATCACGACATCATCGACTTCATCCTCCGGAAAGTCAATGGCTGCTTCTAAATGCGCAATCTGCCCGAGAATCGAGTGACGCATCGCTCGTATCCCAGCCGAAAAATGACCAGAAAGATGTCCCGTTGCCATCTTGAGCGAACGCTCCGTCTTGGCGCTGATGACATCCATGACAGCCTGCGCCTGGGAAAGATCCATACGCCCATTCAAAAAGGCCCGCTTGGTAAATTCTCCCCGCTCCGCGGGTCTGGCTCCTGCCTGCCACGTAAGCGCCAATGTCTTGCGAAGCGGCATGAGACCACCATGACACTGAAGCTCCACGACATCCTCCCTCGTATAGGAATGCGGTGCCCGCATCAGCAGTACCATGGCCTCGTCCACGACTTCTTCCTGTTCGTCCACAATATGGCCGAACACGGCCCGCTGGGTCTCATATTCAGCCAGCTTTTTGCCACTGGCGGCCCAGAATATCTTATCGGCCGTCTCGATGGCCTTTATGCCGCTAATCCTTATAATACCAATGCCGCCCTCTCCCTGGGCCGTCGCAATGGCACTTATCGTATCCCCTTGTTGCATGATTCTTACCTCTCATTATACACAAAAGGGCAGCCTCAAAATGAGACAGCCCTTTCACAGCTCTCTTGCCTGATAGCTATTTTATTCTTCGTCAAAACGCGGTTCGCTGTAATTCCTCCGGGAACGGCGGCGGCGTTTCGGTGCAATCACCACATAACGGCGCGGTTCGTCACCAGCACTATAGGTGCTCACGCGGCGGTTATCCTGAAGCGCCATATGGATAATCTTGCGCTCATGACGGTTCATCGGCTCCAAGTGAACCTCTTCTCCCATCCGGCAGGCTTTCTCGGCCAGATGGCCAGCCAGTCTCACTAGCGTATCCTCACGCCGTGAACGGTAATTTTCGATATCGATGATGATACGGGCACGATTCTCAGAAATACCGCGATTCGCAGCCAAGTTCGCCAGATACTGGAGGGAATCCAGCGTCTGGCCATGCTTGCCAATCAAAATCCCGAGATTCTCCCCGATGAGCTGGAAGAGAATCCCTTCCTCAGACTCACTGCGCTCAAGCTTGACATCCAGCTTCATCGTCTGGAATACCTCGCGCAGGAAATTTTCCGCAGTCTTTGCCTGTTCTTCCAACGAGGCAGATTCTGCCGCCAAAGCCGGCATCTCAGAAGCCTGCGATACCACCACCTGTTCCTCGCCTTCAGCGGCTGACTGGCACTTCACCACCGCCTCGATGCGGGCCGGTTTAGCTCCAAACAAGCCAAAAAAACCATTCGATGGCTGCTGGAGGACTTTATAATCAAGCTGATCCGTCGTGACCCCCAGTTGGGATGCAGCTGAAGCAATTGCCGCTTCGACAGTTTTCCCCGATGCTTCTAATACCTCTGCCATATCAGGCAGCCTCCTTCGTTTTATCCTCACCACGATACATCCACCACTGCTGAACAATCTGGACGATATTCATCGTTACCCAGTACAGAACGAGGCCCGACGGGAAGTTCAGGCTGATCCAGCCGATGAAGAGCGGCATAACCGTCATCATGACTTTCATCTGCTGATTCATTTCCGTCGTCGTCATCTTCTGCTGGAGGAACGTCGTCAGTGCCGACAGGATTGGCAGCACATAAATCGGATCCGGATCCGACATACTCGGCAGCCACAGGAACTGTGCCGCCTCAGCCGACGGATAGGTGAAATTGAACAACGCATAGTACATGCCCATCAGGATTGGCATCTGGATCAGAAGCGGCAGGCAGCCAGCCAGCGGATTTACCCCGGCATCCTTGTAAAGGGCACCGATTTTCTGCTGCATGACCTGCGGATTATCCTTATACTTCTCCTGAAGCTTTTTCATCTTCGGCGAAAGCTCCTGCATCGCCTTCATGGATTTTACCTGTTTTACCGTCAGCGGATACATCAACATCTTGATGATAATGGTGAGCAAAATGATTGCCATACCATAGCTGCCAATCCCCGCCATACTCGTCAATGAATATAACAGCTCAAGCACAAAGTGCAGGAGATTCTCAATCGGTGCAAATAATGTTCCAAAGAAACCCAAACCATCACGTCCTAATCTAAAAAAATAAAACCAACAACTTATGGAACGGGGTCATAACCGCCCTTATGGAACGGATGGCAGCGCAAAATACGCTTCAAAGCCAGCCAGCCACCACGGCGCGCCCCGTATCTTTCCACGGCAATCATCGCATATTCCGAACAAGTCGGAATATAACGGCAGGAAGGCGGCTTCAGCGGCGAAATAAATTTTCGATAAAACTCAATCAGCAGCAGCAGCGCCTTTTTCATCCTTTATCCTTCTTTCTATCGGGATCAGCCGGGTCCAAAAAGATTCCGGCCTTATGCCCCAAGGAAACAAAAGACTTCTCAACGACATCGCATTTCACATCGACCATGGCCTTGCGTCCCACCAGCAGCAAGGCCAGCCCCGGACGAATCATGGACTGATTCTTGCGATAGCTTTCACGCAGCAGTCTTTTTACACGGTTGCGAACCACAGCACAGCCCAGTTTCTTGCCAGCGGCAAAACCGACCTTGCCATCGAGGCAGTCTGTCTTAAATACATACAACACGAAGTACCGGTTCGCCCAGGAGCGCCCCGTACGATACACCCGCTGAAAATCACTGCGACGCTTAAGCATTTTCTTTCTCGGTAATGTAAGCATTCGTAATTTCACCAAATATCTATAAAAACGATCCGGATTAGCTCCGAAACCAAATGATAACTAAAAGAAAAGGCCACCTAAGTGACCTTACTGTAAAATTTATGCCGAAAGCTTCTTTCTACCACGCTGGCGTCTTCTCTTCAGAACGAGACGACCGCCTTTCGTCTTCATGCGCTCACGGAAGCCATGGGTCTTCTTTCTCCAATGGTTGTTCGGCTGATAAGTCTGTTTCATTCGTTAAACACCTCCTTATGCTGATTTCTGATTTTTCTATTCGTATAGAAGCAAAGCATCAGATCTTCTTTATGCTCGTGCAGGTGTCCCCCGCACTAAGACTCACCGTAAATTATAGCCTACGCCCTAAGAGGTGTCAAGATTTTCCCTGTGCATTTTTTGCCCTTCATTGTGGATAAAATATCACTTTTAACAAGGTATCCCCTTAAAAACTGTTGATAACTTGATTTTATTCTGATAAGATATTGTTGATTATTGTGCGGAAAACTCCACAGCACTTGAAAATCACGAGGATAGAAACTCCCGTGAACTTATCCATATTTCACGCCTCTTCTCCTGGGGAACCTTCAATTATCCACACCTGTGGATAAAAATGTGGATAAAAATATTCACCTGTGGAAAAAGCTTTCTACATATTCTATAAGCAGAAAGGATTATTTTAATGGAGCAAGCAGAATTGCAGGCAATCTGGGAGCAAATTCTCAACAATATGAGAGACCAGCTCGCAGGATCTGCCTTCAAATGGCTCGATCCGATCCAGCCCATCTCCCTGACGGAATCGGACTTAGTCCTCGGCACGCAGACGGCTATGGCCAAGGACTGGATTACCAGCCATTACCTGACGATACTGGAGGATGCAGTAGCAGCTGTTGTGGGCAACCCCCGAAAAATCGTCATGAAAGTAATTGAAGCGGAAAAGACGCCGGAGCCAGAGCCAGAACCGGTTCGCCGCGGTCCGAAGGAGCCCCCCGACCAGGGAACCCTTTTCAGCCATAACGGAGATACCAGCGCCAGCGCGGATAACAGCGATATGCATATTGTTGCTGCTGGCGACAGCGCCTCCTTGAACCCGAAATATACCTTCGATACCTTCGTAACTGGCAGCAGCAACCGCTTTGCTCATGCAGCCGCCATGGCTGTCGCCGAATCGCCGGGTAAGGTCTATAACCCCTTTTTCATGTACGGCGGCGTTGGTCTTGGAAAAACCCATCTGATGCATGCCATCGGCAACCGCGTTCTCCACAACCATCCGGAGATGCGGGTTCTCTATGTCTCCAGTGAACAGTTCACAAACGAGATTATCCGCAGCATCCAGGAGGGTAATGCGGAAAAATTCCGCCAGAAATACCGGAACATCGACGTTTTGCTCGTCGACGATATCCAATTCCTGTCCGGAAAGACCAGTACCCAGGAAGAATTCTTCCATACTTTCAACACCCTTCACGATGCCGAGAAACAGATTATCCTGTCCTCCGATCGTCCGCCTCGGGAGGTTGAACGCCTGGAAGACCGCCTGCGTTCCCGCTTTGAATGGGGACTTATCACCGACATTCAGGCCCCGGACCTCGAGACGCGTATCGCTATCTTGAAGAACAAAGCACAACTGGATCACTTCAGCGTCCCCAATGACGTCATGGTCTACATTGCCAGCCGCATCGACAGCAACATCCGTGAGCTGGAGGGTGCACTGACCCGCGTTGTCGCCTACGCATCCCTGATCAAGAAGCCAGTCACCACGGATTTGGTGGCCGAGGCCTTAAAAGATGTGTTCCCGAACAACAAGACCAAAGAGATCACCATGGAAGTAATCCAGGAAATCGTAGCTTCTTACTTCAAAATAAAGATTGACGACTTGCACGCCAAGAAGCGTACCCGCAGCATTGCTTACCCGCGGCAGATTGCCATGTATCTCTGCCGTGAGCTCACCGATACATCCCTGCCCCAGATTGGCAATTTCTTCGGTGGCCGTGACCACACTACGGTACTGCATGCCTGCGATAAAATCAGCAAAGAAAAAGAATCCGACATTAAACTCGGCGGTATCCTGAACGAACTCGTCGAGCGAATCCAGAAGATGTAACGTCATTTTATGAACAGAATCGTCGTGGATAACTCTGTGGAAAGTCCTGCGGATTTCTTGTCGACAGAATGTGGATAAAATACAGGGGAGGTTTTCACCGTGGATTGTGTGGATAACCTCCCCTCTTGTTATGAACATCTTACCCACAGACAAACCGTTGATAACATCGAGTTTCCTGCACTTTTCAACATTTCCACAAGCCCTACTACTACAACGGCTATTTATTAAAAAATACTCCGAGTAATAATAAAAAAAGAGAGGATCACCAAAAATGAAAATCACCTGTGCCAAAAATGAACTGGTCAGCGCATTGCAGATAGTGTCTAAAGCCGTAGCCACCAAGCCGCAAACCCCCATCCTTTCCGGTATTTACCTCAAGGCAGAAGCTGGAGTCTTAGAACTTCAGGCAACAAATTATGAAATCGGCATGGTCTGCCGTATTTCAGCTGAAATTGAAGAACCAGGTCAAATCGCCATTTCTGGACGTTATTTCCAAGAAGTTATCCGCAAATTACCTGGGGATAGTGTCTCCCTTTCCTTTAACCGGGAAGAGAAGATTGTGCACATCCAGTCCAACCAGGCAAACTTCACCCTTCTCAGCATGAACGCTTCAGAATTTCCCACCATCAAACCGATGGAAGGAAACCTTCAGTTCAAGATCAAGGATAACGTTTTGCGTTCTTTAGTTAAGAAGACGGTATTTGCCTGTTCCAATGATGAATCCCGTCCGGTATTCACTGGCTGCTATTTAGAAGTTGCTGACACGAAAGTCACCATGGCAGCTACGAACACCCATCGTCTCGCCGTCAAATTTGAGACTTTTGATGAGAGTATCGGCAACATCAAAATCATCATCCCTTCCCGCATCCTGCAGGAACTTCTCCACAATATGACTTCGGAAATCCCAACGGATGTCACCGTCACTTGCACCTACAACCAGATCAGCTTTGCCTTTGAGAACCTCTACATGACTTCCCGTCTGATTGAAGGGGCTTTCCCGGATTATCACCGCGTCATTCCGCCGGAGTTTGCTACGGTGGTCACCCTCGATGCGCGGGAATTCAGCTCGGCTGTTGACCGCGTATCGCTGATCTCCCGCGCTGGTGACTACAACATCATCAAGCTGGAATTTGCGAACAATCAAGTTCATATCACCTCCAACAACCCGGATATCGGTAATGCTGAAGAGTCGGTGGCTGCTTCCATCGAAGGTCCGGAACTGACCATTGCCTTCAATGCCCAGTACATCATGGATGTCATGAAGAACATCGACAGTGAGACCTGCCAGATTAAACTCAATCAGCCCCTTTCCCCGGCGGCTGTCCGCGAAGCGGATGATGAGGAGTTTATCTACATCGTTACGCCGGTCCGCACGGCTCACTAAGGAGGTTGTCCACATGCAGATTGAGGATATCGCAATCGAGACCGAAGAAATCCAGCTCGACCAGTTCTTGAAATGGGCTGGTGTGCTGCAATCTGGCGGCGAAGTCAAGATGCTCATCGAAGAGCGCCGCATCAAACGCAACGGCGAAACGGAAAGTGCTCGCCGCCGCAAGCTGCATCCTGGTGATGTAGTGGAAATCGAAGGCATGGGAGCTTGGCGAGTGACCAAGGACTAAGTACGGGCGGCCTGCACGAACAGGAGATTAGAAAAGAATGTATGTACGTTCTATTTTACTAAGAAATTATCGGAACTATTCCGAGATACAGCTCGATTTTGACCCGAATATCAATGTTTTTCTGGGACAGAACGCTCAGGGAAAGACAAATATCCTCGAGGCGGTTTACTATGCCTCGCTGGGACATTCCCACCGCACCCACAGCGATACGGATTTGATTCGCTGGGAACAGCCGGCAGCATCGGTCCAGCTGGACTTCGATCGCCTGGGGGTGGGAAATCATCTGGAATTCCAGTTCAGCCGCGAAAAACGACGTCGGATACTGCTCAATGAGCATCCCATCCGGCCAAAGGAATTAATCGGCAGTATCAATACCGTTCTATTTTCTCCCGAAGATTTATTTTTGATAAAAGGAGCGCCGGCTGGACGTCGGCGCTTTTTAGACGCTGAGATTTCCCAGGCAAGTCCTGCCTATTATCATGAACTCCAGCAATACAACCGCATCGTAACCCAGCGCAATACGCTTTTGAAACGCATCCGGGAGCGTAAGGCTCCGGCGGAAATGCTGGACCTTTGGGACCCGCAGCTCATCGAAAGTGCTGTCAAGATCACGAAAAAGCGTCAAGAGGCCGTAAAGAAACTCAATATGCTGGCTAATCTCATGCAGCGCCGGATATCAGACAATCGGGAGAATCTATCGATTGCCTATGAGATTCATGGCCAGGAAGAGGGGGATATGACAAACGACCTCGCTTCATGGTATAATAAAGAGCTGGTTTCTCATCGTGAGGTGGACATCCTGCGCGGTTCAACGACCCGAGGGCCCCATCACGATGATATTGTGCTCATGGTCAATGGCATCAATCTGCGGAATTTTGGTTCTCAAGGGCAGCAGCGTACCGGTGTACTGTCGCTGAAACTGTCGGAACTGGAATTCCTGCGCTCGGAAACTGGCGAATACCCTATCTTGCTATTGGATGATGTCATGAGTGAGCTGGATGCTTCCCGGCGTCAGCAGTTGATGGCGTATATCCGCCGGGAGCGGATCCAGACGATGATTACTGCCACGGATGCAGCTTATTTCCCGCAGGAGCGTATTGGTACGTATTTTTACGTCAAGGCGGGCAGGATTACGAGGTAATAGAATGGCAAAGCGCACACCAGGACTGGAAAAAGTAAAATCCGTCATCCCCCGCTGGGTCCATACCAAGGGAGCTGCCTTTGAAAAGAAATTTTTCATGCATTGGGTGCTTTGGCACTGGGAGGATATTGTCGGTTCGTTCAATGCCAGGCATACAGAACCGCAGGGAATCCGCAAGGAAATCCTGTACCTGTATTGCGGCAATCCATCGCTGCGCAATAATCTGGTGATGATGCAGGAGCAGATTACCCAGCTGGTCAACAATTATGCGGGGCAGAAGATGATTGCCGGGATTGCTTTCAGCCGTCGCTGGGAGCATCCCGATACCGATGGGATTGATGATATCCGCATCGCGCATACAAAGCGGGAGTATAACTGGGGCAAAAATCGCCAGCAGGTTCTGCTAACCGTTGAGGAAATGCAGGCCTCCGAGCAAATCGGCAAGGAAGAGATGGATGTGGATATTGTCGCCAAGGCAAGAGAGCTTTTCCGCAAGCATGTGCAGATGGAAAAGCTTCGGGCCACGAAGGACTGGCATCCCTGTGTAGACTGCGGTACGCTGTGCCCGAAAGAAGAACAGCGCTGTCCGGTATGTGCGCGCAACCAGCGGGAAGCTTTAGCGGCAAGAGTGCGCCAGGTCCTGCGGGATATTCCCTGGGCGCGCTGCAAGGAAGTGCGGGAATACGTGCCCGAATGCACGCCCAAACTCTTGAATGACCAGCGTGCCTCGATGGTACAGCAGCTGGCAACGGAAGTAGATGTAGCCGATACCCAAAGCATCAAGGCGAAAACCCTCGTGATGCTTTATCGCTGTCTGCCGCCGGAGCAGCTTACGGAAGATGAAATCGTAAGGACCATTTACCGGCTGCGGTTCAATCTTCACCGGCCTAAGGATTATAAGGCCCCCAAGCGGTACTCGGTCATTAAGCTGGGAAAGAAAGACAGAGGTGAACGCTGATGTTTTTACATTTAGGAAATGGTGTATCGGTCCGGACTAAAGACGTCATAGCTATTCAGGATTTTGCACTCTTCCAGAATGGTCCGGGAAAGGAACTGCTGGAAGCTAAACGAAAAGCCGGCTTGGTGGTAAATACGCTGGAGCTTGCTCCGGAGTACGAGCACGAATCGATAAAAGCACTGGTATTGACCGAAGATAGAATATACCTGTCAGTAATATCGCCGCTTACTTTGAAGCGGCGTTCAGAGCTGGCGTTTACGACGATAGATGTAGCGGATCCTGCGAATAAAACAACGGAAACAAGTATGGTTACGGAATGATGGGAGTGTAGGAATTTCATGGCAAATGACAAGGAAACGAAAGTAATTGACCTGACCCCAACCGAGGTTCAGGCGCTTGGTGATGAATTTGCGGATAAAGATCTCGATACCACTGGGGTGGAAATCCATACGGATGAAAGCAGTGCTGAGGTAACGGCGGTGGAAGCGGATTACGGTGCGGATCAGATTCAGATCCTCGAGGGCCTGGAGGCTGTCCGTATGCGTCCGGGCATGTATATCGGCAGCACGTCGGAGCGTGGTCTTCATCATCTGGTCTACGAGGTCGTAGATAACTCCATCGACGAGGCCCTGGCTGGTTACTGTGACAAGATCGATGTAACCATCAACAAGGACAACAGCATCACGGTTGTCGATAACGGCCGTGGTATCCCGGTGGATATGCACGAAAGCGGTATGCCAGCGGTTGAGGTCGTTTTGACGGTTCTCCATGCCGGCGGTAAGTTCGGCGGCGACGGCTATAAGGTATCGGGAGGCCTGCACGGTGTTGGCGTTTCGGTCGTCAATGCCCTCTCGACTTCGATGGATGTCCAGGTAAAACGCGATGGCAAAATCCATGAGATTTCCTTCAAGCGTGGCGTTACCCAGCATCCGCTGACGGTTACGGGTGAGACGGAAACTACGGGAACCCGCGTCCATTTTGTACCGGACCCGGAGATTTTCTCCGTCACCACCTACAGCTATGAGACCCTGCGCCACCGCCTGCGGGAGTTGGCGTTCCTCAATCATGGCATCACCATTGCCCTGCATGACGAGCGCGGCGAAGAAGTCCGCAGTGAGACCTTCCATTTCGAGGGCGGCATCAGCTCCTTCGTAGAGCATCTGAACCGCAAAAAGGAGAAAATCAATCCGCAGCCGATTTATTTCAACGGCGTAAAGGATGATACGGTGGTAGAAGTTGCCCTACAGTACAACGACAGCTATCAGGAGAATATCTACTCCTTCGTAAACAATATCAACACGGAGGAAGGCGGTACCCATCTGGCAGGTTTCAAGCTGGCACTTACCCGCGCAGCTAATGACTTTGCCCGCAAACAGGGCATCCTCAAAGATAAAGATGGCAATCTCTCCGGCGACGATGTCCGCGAGGGCCTGACTTGTGTCATCAGCCTCAAGATCCGTGAGCCGCAGTTCGAGGGCCAGACTAAGACGAAATTGGGCAACAGCGAGGTCCGTGGTATTGTGGACAGCATTGTGAGTGAAGGACTGTCGGAATACTTCGAGGAGAACCCGGTCATCACGAAGAAATTCATCGAGAAGGCTATCATGGCCGCCCGGGCCCGGGAAGCTGCCCGCAAGGCCCGTGAGCTCACTCGCCGCAAGAATGCGCTGGAAGTCTCCAGCCTGCCGGGGAAACTGGCAGACTGCTCTGTCAAAGACCCGGAGCAGGCCGAAATTTACCTGGTCGAGGGTGATTCGGCAGGCGGCTCGGCTAAACAGGGCCGTGACCGCCGGTTCCAGGCTATCCTGCCGCTGCGCGGTAAAATCCTCAACGTGGAAAAGGCACGTCTGGATAAGATCTTTGCCAATGCGGAAATTCGCACGATGATAACGGCCTTTGGTACGGGCATTAGCGAGGATTTCGATTTGGCAAAACGCCGCTATGGCAAGATTATCATCATGACAGATGCCGATGTGGATGGTGCCCATATCCGCACCCTGCTCCTCACCTTCCTCTATCGCTATATGAAACCGCTGATTGAGCATGGGCATGTATTTATTGCCCAGCCGCCGCTTTACCAGATCCGCAAGGCGAAGAAACACTGGTATACCTACAGCGATGAAGAATTGGCCAAGAAGCTCGATGAAGTCGGCCGCGATGGCGTTACCGTCCAGCGCTACAAAGGTCTGGGCGAGATGAATCCAGAACAGCTCTGGGAGACTACTATGGACCCGGAGACGCGTACGATGCTGCGGGTGGATATGGAAGATGCGGAAGAGGCCGATGAGCTGTTTACGATCCTCATGGGCGACAAGGTAGAACCGCGTCGCCAGTTTATCGAGGAAAATGCAAAACTCGTCCGTAATCTGGATATTTAAGCAGATTTTTAGCTGACTTTTTGACATTTTTTACTTGCAATGTGGAAACGGCTATGATATATTATAGCCATAGTTAACCAACTCTATACCCCACAAGGGGAGTAGCTGAACGGCCTGATATCGTCAATACGGATGCTGAAGCATCCCGGTACGGCCGGCTAACCGTTAGTAAGCGAGACCTTGATCTTATATAAAGTCATACTACGACTGTATATAGGTCAAGGTCTTTTTTGTACAGAAAGAAGAAGTGATAAGAAACATGGAAAATTTATTTACTGGTATGTTTTCGCCGGAATGGCTGGCAGCTTTTTCGGGAATCTTGCTTTTGGATTTGCTGTTGTCGGGAGACAATGCGATTCTTATCGCCTTGGCGTGCAAGAATCTGCCGCATCATAACCGGCGCAAAGCTATCCTGATCGGTGGTTTTGGTGCGGTATTTATCCGCATTGTCTGCACCTTGTTTGCTACGGGGATTTTGGCTATGCCCTATATTGAGGCAATCGGCGGTGCGGCCTTGTTGTATATCGCCGTGAAGCTGGTTACGGATCATCGGGAAGATAAAGAGGATGGTTCCAGCCAGCCTACGACCTTTGGAGCGGCGGTGCGGACGATTCTGATTGCCGATTTCATCATGAGCATCGACAATATCTTATCCCTGGCTGGTGTGGCCAATACCGTGCCGGAAGGAAAATGGAGCCTGATTATATGCGGGCTGCTGATTTCCATCCCCATTGTGCTTTTCGGCGCGCAGGTATTTTTGATGATCATGCTTAAAGTGCCGGCCCTTATTTATGCTGGTGCAGCAATCCTGGGGTACACGGCGGCGGAACTCATGGTAGCGGATAAGGCAGTTGGTGCCCTTCTCCTCCCCTACGCCCTGTATATGAAAATTATTTTTGTGGCAGCCGTTTTAGCGATTGGCTGGTATATCAATCATCACAATAAGGAGTGACGAAATCATGAATAATCTCAAGACTCTTTTCTTAATGGTTCTATTGGCAGCCCTGATGATGTTTGTGGGCGGCCTGATTGGCGGCAAAGCCGGTCTTATGGCTATGCTGATCCTGTCGCTGGGTATGGATATGTTCATGTACTGGTTCAGTGACACTATGGCCTTAAAATCTGCCGGTGCGCAGGAAATCTCCCGGGAAGATGCTCCGCAGCTTTTCCAGCTGGTGGAGAAACTGGCCGCTAATGCCAACCTCCCCATGCCGAAGGTTTGCATCATCAACAGCGATGTGCCAAATGCTTTTGCCACGGGCCGCAATCCGGACCATGCAGCCGTGGCTGTTACTACGGGAATCATGAATGTGCTGGACTACAATGAGCTCTCTGGCGTCTTGGCCCATGAGCTCTCCCATGTTAAGAATCGCGATATCCTGACGGGAACGATTGCGGCTATGATGGCAACGGTTATCACCTACTCGGCACAGTTTCTGGCCTTCTTTGGCAACTCGGATGACGAGGATGGCGGCAACCCGATTGCCGCTTTGGCAATGGTTATTCTGGCACCGATTGCCGCTATGCTGATTCAGATGGCCATCAGCCGTTCGCGTGAGTATGAGGCCGACCATGATGGCGGTGAAATTTGCGGCAATCCGAATTATTTGGCTGATGCCCTGGAGAAAATCGAGTATTATGCAACGCATGCTCAGCCGATGTCACAGGCACAGCCAGCTACGGCTCATATGTATATCGTCAACCCGCTGAAAGGGTCTGGCAAAGCCATTGCCAACTTGTTCAGCACGCATCCGGAAACCGCTGAGCGTATCGCCCGTCTGCGTCAGCAGGCCGCTGAAGCCCATATCCGCTGAAAAAACGTGAAGTGACAACCCGCTACAAGAAATTTTTGCCTTTTAATTAAGAGTTGGAAAACAGTTAAACGCGCTTCGCTTGGACGAAACTGCTTTTCCAACGAGAACGCAGGCAAAAATTTCTTGCTTCACGCGGAACGTCAAGGCTACGCTTATGGTACTGGGGCCCCCGCCGCCTCGGTTAGAGTCGGCACGAATTGCTGCGCCCTCGGAGGGGGGAGCCCCGCGAAACTTGCCACAGACTCAGCCGCCGCTAGGGGCAGTGCC
>CALYVJ010000004.1 GCA_945494195.1 uncultured Selenomonas sp.
TCGCGTGGAAAATCCGGACTTTACGCTGGTATACCTCGGGGATGGCGGGAATTCTCCGCACGAGCTTGAACTGACTTGGTTAAAGGGGCGCAAAGATCCTTATAATCTTGGGGAGAATGAATTCCACCTTGCCCTTACGGTCGACGATTTTGAGGCGGCACATAAGCGTCACAAGGAAATGGACTGCATTTGCTATGAAAATGCAGCGATGGGAATCTATTTCATCAGTGATCCGGATGGTTATTGGATTGAAATTCTTCCAGAAAAGTAAATGATGTAGCTGGAATAAAATGGTGTTGGAGTAAAATCTGATGCCATTTTATTTTTTTTATGAAGGAGCAGGGATTTTAGTCATGGATAGCGAAAAATTAAGTATTGAGAATTGAATAGCCCTAAGAGTATAGGTAAGGAAATAGTGTCACGTAGTCTTAAGTATTAAAAGAAGCAGGTGAGCATTTGTGGAGAAAGTCAAAGTGATGATTGTCGACGATTCAAAAATCAGTCGGGCAATGCTAGAAGGGAATCTCAAGAAGACCAACTTTGAAGTGTGTGCTATGGCAGCAAATGCAGCGGAGGCCGTTCAGCTTTATGCCGAACACAGGCCAGCTGTAGTTACCATGGATATGAATCTTCCGGATGCGGATGGAATTGAATGCAGCCGCCGTATCCATGCAATCGACTCCGAGGCCAAGATTGTCATGATTAGTGCCATGAAGGATGCCAGCCTGGTGGCAAGAGGACGTGAGGCTGGGATAAGCGCGTTCATGCAGAAACCAATCAATACCAACGATTTGATTGATACGCTGATGATTCTATGCCAGAACAAGGTGGGAAAGGTTGCTGTATTACGGGAATCTTATGCAAAACCGTTTGCGCGTGCTTTGCAACAGGGGCTTTTCAGTCTAGTCGGTGTGCATAGTGAAGTAGAAGTCGAGCTGGATGAACGGCGGTTCCTCGATGTCAGCGGTGTAGCGGTTATCATTGGTTTGACGGGATATCCGGTTGGACGTGCCATCGTATCGATGGAGGCAGATACGATGCATAAGTTTTCTATGATCATGCTGGACAAGGAAAGCTTGGATGACATTACGGAAGAGGAGGCTAGCGAATCCGTAGAAGAATTGGCAAATATCATTGTGGGTCGAGGGGTATCCAATATCAATGATATATTCAAGGACAAAGAGATGCGTATTACGCCGCCGGGCACAATCTGTGGTACGAATATCCGTATTGCAAGCCCGAAACTGACTACTTTCTGCATCGTAGCAAAAACTCGAATTGGAGATATAAGCATGAATGTGGGATTTGCGGAAGGAGATTGATACGATGGATGCAAAGTTAGTGAATCCGTTTGTGGATGCATTCACAACTGTCATGCCGCAGATAGGATTTCCCGAGCCGAAGCGCCTGAAGATGAATGTAAGAGATAAGAATGCTATAAGCAAGGGCGTATCTGTTATTGTGGGGGTTACGAAACAGATTCGTGGAAATGTCGTTTACAATATGTCGGAAGAAACAGCTAAATTCATTGCATCGACAATGATGATGGGGATGCCTGTGGCAGAATTCGATGCCATGGCACAGAGTGCTATTTCGGAAATGAGTAATATGCTCACGGCAAATGCGGCAACAAATCTTACTAGGATGGGACTGGAAGTGGATATTTCTACGCCGTCACTTTCTATAGGAGAAAATTTTCAAGTCAAGATAAGCGATTCGCAGTATTTGACGGTGGAAATGGACTTGTCAGGACATGTGGTGGAACTTGACATTGCTGTAGAACAGCAGTAAGCTTTTTGTATGGAATTTATGATTGAGTATTGCATAAATTATCATTTATGCAATACTTTTACTATGAGTTCCTAAGATGTGTGTGTGCCGGATTGGGGAATCCGGTGAGGAAGAGAATCAGGAGGTTAGTTTGATGAAATTAAACAGCCTACGGACAAAGTTTTTGGCGGGGTTTCTGCCAATGTTTGTCGGCAGCTTTTTTGTGTTTTTGGCAATCAGCGACTACATGTCCAGCAATGTGATGTTTGAAAGTGCGGATATGATTTCCCGGGAAATCGGTAAAAGTACCGCATTGCAGATTGAAAAAAAATACTTGGAAAAGGAAATGATCGTTGAGGGATTGGCACTCAATCAGGGAATCATTTCTGGTGACCGCGAGCAGCGCACGAAGATTATGGCAAACCTCAAGTCGAGGTCGGCTGGGTTTGCCATGCTGGCTTACTCTGATGTAAACGGCAACGCCTATAGCGAGACCGGAAAAGATATGGACCGCTCATCCCGTGACTACATCAAGAAGGTTCGCGAGACGAAAAAGCCCTATATGACCGGTCCGTCTGTTTCTGGAACGACGGGAAAACTCATTACGATTATGGCGTATCCGGTGCTGGATAATGGCAATTTGGTCGGTATTGTCTACGGCACGATTGAGTTGGAGGAAATCTCGGAAATTGCGGGCAATATCAAGTATATGGAAACTGGCCATGTTTATATCGCCGACCAGGAAGGTCTGGTTATCGCTTATGCGCAGCAGCCAGATGATGTCGGCAAGTTGGATATCTCCAAAGAGACGTCCAGCAAGACTATCGATAAGGCCTTAGTGGATGGCTATAACAAGGCCATCAAGGAGGATAAGCAAGTTGTCACGGAATACAGGACTTCCGCAGGGGTAGATTCTCAGGCGGTTATGACGCCGATTCACCTGGGAAATCGCACCTGGCTGGCTGTTTCGGTAGCACCTCTGGATGAAATCCGTGCGGATGCCAATAACTTGGTTCGCGTGCTGACGTTGGTCGGAGTAGTTATGGTTCTGGCCGTCGCAATCATCATTTGGATCGTTTCAGGCAAGATGGTTGCACCAGTTGTTTCGCTGCGTGAGGATTGCCGGATCCTCAACGACGGGGATCTTCGTTCGCGGCCGTTGTCCGTAGATACCAATGACGAACTCGGTGAATTAGCCCGCGGTTTTGAAAATATGCGGCAGACGATCCGCGGCCTCATTGGCAGCATTCAGAGCAGCGCAGAAAAAGTTTCCGCTTCGGCTGAGGAACTTACGGCTGCTTCGCATCAGTCCGCTGATGCATCCAATCAGGTCGCTCAGCAGATTACGGATATTGCCACGGGGATTGCCAATCAGTCGGAACTGGCTGAGGCAGCTGACCAAGCCGCTCAGGATATTGCGGGCCGTACGGATGATGTTGTCATGAATACGGAGGCAATTTCTTCTGTTACCCAGATGACGGTGGAGAGTGTCACCTCTGGCCGCGATGCCATCAATACGGTAGTTGATTCCATGCAGAATATCAGCAACAGCACTTCGACGGTCAAGACATCTATTCAGGCATTGTCGAAGAGTTCCGACGAAATCAGCAAGATTGTCGAAATGATTTCTGGTATTGCGGAGCAGACGAATCTTTTGGCACTTAATGCAGCGATTGAGGCTGCCCGAGCCGGTGAAGCCGGCCGCGGCTTTGCTGTGGTCGCCGATGAAGTTCGCAAGCTGGCGGAAGAGTCGGCAGCTTCAACGCAGCAGATTGCCGCTCTCGTGACAAAAATCCAGCGTGATATGAAAGATGCTGTGGAGGCAAGTGAGCTCAGCGCAGAAAGCGTTGCCAGCAGCATGGATTCGGTCAAGAGTGCCGATGAAGTATTCGAGTCCATCAAGATTTCTATCCAGTCGTTGGCGATGGGAATCGAGGAGGTCACGACAAACTTCCGCAGCATTGCGGAAGGTACGAAGACGATGCAGCATTCGGTGAATAACATCGCCGAAATCAGCAGCCAGAATGCATCCCGGGCGCAGTCGGTATCGGCTACGACGGAGGAACAGTCGGCTTCTACCCAGGAAATTGCGGCAGCAACCCGCAGTTTGGCAGAGCAGGCAGAGCAGCTGGCGCATCAAATTGATAAATTCCGGACCTGATGGAGGTCATCCTTAAGGCAGCGGCCCACCGTTATGGTGGGCCGCTTTTTTCGAAAAATATAGTTGGCAATGCTTGCACATTGGTTTATAATAGTGTACAGCATGTTTTTTAAAGAGGTGATTATGTGAGCGCAATGAATCCGGTCGTTGTCCGGGTACGCGGCAGCCAACGGGATGACAGCGGGGAAGAGAATACCATCGAATCCATGGCGTTGGGCCGTCACTCGGTTAAGAACGGGAAGCATTACGTGCTTTATGAAGATGCCATGCTGGATGAGAAGGCGAAGACTTCCACAGTGCTGAAATTCAGTAATGAGGAAGTGGTAATCCTGCGAAAAGGCGGCGTGCATCAAGAAATGCGCTTCCGGGAAGGTGCTGAGACAAGCAGCATGTACCGGACACCTTATGGAGATTTGAAACTGTCCGTTCGCACGAACAGACTTCGGGTGAGTCTGGGGCTGATGGAAGGGGGTATTGAAGCTGAGTACGACATTGCTATTGACGGCCGGTATCAGAGCAGCAATACCTTGCAGGTTCAAATCACGAAAGACGAGAAACAAAAAGACTGAAAGCTGCCCTGTCGGACAGATTTAGGCTAGGGGGATACTATGGATATCAAAGATACACTCTCGGCTGCTATAGAGCAGGCCGCGAAAGATGCGATTGCCGATGGCGTTTTCCCAGACGGAGAATTGCCGAAAATCGTTTTGGAAGTTCCGCCGCAGAAAGAGTTCGGTGATTTTGCCACGAATTTTGCGATGCAGTCAGCCCGCGTATTCCGCAAGAATCCGCGTCAGATTGCGGAGGAATTGTCTCAACGAATCAATGGGGATTGGCTGGATCATACGCAGATTGCCGGCCCGGGATTCTTGAATTTTTATTTGAAGGGCAATGTCCTTTACGATTCCTTCCTGAAGATCCTGGAAGCTGGGGAATCTTTTGGCCAGCTTTCGGCAAAGGAGGCACCCAAAATCCAGGTGGAGTATGTCAGTGCTAACCCGACCGGCCCGCTTCATGTAGGCCATGGCCGTGGTGCTGCTGCAGGTTCTGCACTGGTCAATCTGCTTCGGGCAGCTGGTTATCCGGTAGAAAGTGAGTACTACATCAACGATGCCGGCAATCAGATGAATAATTTGGCCCGTTCGGTAAACGCCCGCTATCTGGAAATTCTGGGCCGTGACGTCGAATTCCCGGAAGATGGCTATCATGGCCAGGATATTGTGGATACGGCAAAGCGAATTATTGACAAAGAGGGCGATAAGTACCTCAACTTGGAGGAAGAAGAGCGCCTGAAGATTTTCCAGGATTTGGCCTATGTGGAAAAACTGGCAGCACTGAAGGAAGATTTGGCGGCTTTTCAGGTCACCTTTGACAAATGGTTCAGTGAGCGCACGCTTCATCCAGAGGCTGTCAAGGCGGCAGTCAAGATTTTGCAGGACAACGGCAATATTTATGAGCAGGATGGTGCACTGTGGCTGAAATCTACGGCCTATGGTGACGACAAGGACCGTGTAGTCATTCGCGATAACGGCGTACCGACTTATCTGGCGGCCGATATTGCCTACCATCATAATAAATATGAGCGCGGTTTTGACCGTCTCATCAACATTTGGGGCGCTGACCATCATGGGTATGTCTGCCGTGTAAAGGCAGCCATGGAGGCTCTGGGGCACGATCCTAAGAAACTGACGGTACTGTTGTTGCAGATGGTGGCGCTCTACCGTGGTGGCGAATTGGTCAAGATGAGCAAACGCACGGGGCAGAGTGTTACCCTCAATGAGCTCATGGAAGAAGTTGGCACCGATGCTGCCCGTTACTTCTTCCTGATGCGTTCTTTGGACAGCCAGTTGGATTTTGATCTTGACCTTGCCAAGAAGAAATCCAATGATAATCCGGTTTATTATATCCAGTATGCTCATGCCCGCATCTGCAGCATCTTCCGTCAGGCGGAAGAGACGAAGCTGGTTCTGGGAGATAAACCGGAACTCAGCTTGCTGACGGACCCGTCAGAGATTGATCTCATCAAGAAGCTTGAAGAGTATCCCGAAGAAGTGGAGAAGGCTGCGGCGGATTACGCTCCGCAGCGCATCGCCCGCTACAGCTATGATTTGGCGGCGCTGTTCCACAGCTTCTATAATAAGTGCCGTATCATGGGGGTTGAGCCGAAGCTGGCTGAGGCCCGTCTGGCACTGGTGACGGTTACGGCGCATGTCATTCGTCACTCCCTTGGCATCCTTGGCGTTTCTGCCCCGGATCATATGTAAAGAAAAAGAATTGGAAGGAGACCATTATCTATGGATTTCGTCAATAGCTCGGAAGTCGATATCGCTTACTATGTTCTGACTCAGAAAGGGAAGACTATTTATTACAAAGACTTGGTTCTCGAGGTTATCGAGAAAAAGCATAAGCCGGTTCAGTCCCTGTCGGCAGCAATTTCGGAAGTATATACCCTCATCAATATGGACAGCCGTTTCCACTATGAGGGAGATGGGCAGTGGGGCCTTACGGAGTGGAACCCGCCAGAAATCAAGCGTCACAGCAGCCGTTCTGGTGCTGGCAAATCCAAAGCTGCCAACAAAGCTATCAATAATCGACAGAAGAAGTTGGAGAGCATCCAAGAATAATCCTGTTTCAGGATATTGACAGTCTGGGTCAAAAAGGATAGAATAGGCAACATGTTATTTCAATAAGAACGTACAGGAGGCAGTTCCATGGCAAAGTATATTTTCGTTACCGGTGGTGTTGTATCTTCCCTGGGAAAGGGCATCACGGCTGCATCGCTCGGCCGTCTGCTTAAAAGCCGGGGCCTGAAGGTCACGATTCAGAAATTTGACCCGTATATCAACATCGATCCGGGTACGATGAGCCCGTATCAGCACGGTGAAGTTTTTGTCACCGATGATGGTGCTGAGACGGACCTTGACCTTGGTCATTATGAGCGTTTCATCGATATCAATCTGTCGAAGAACTCCAATATTACCACGGGTAAAGTATACTGGTCGGTCCTGAACAAAGAACGTCGCGGCGAATATCTGGGGTCGACGGTTCAGGTTATTCCCCACATTACCAATGAGATCAAGCAAAAGGTCTATGATGTGGCAAAGGCTGACGGTGCTGATGTTGTCATTACGGAAATCGGTGGCACGGTGGGCGATATTGAAAGCCAGCCGTTCCTTGAGGCTATCCGTCAGGTCAAGAAGGAAGTTGGCAAGAATGATACGCTCTACATTCATGTTACGCTGCTTCCCTATATCTCGGCTGCTGGTGAGCTCAAGACGAAACCGACTCAGCATAGCGTCAAGGAACTGCGCGCTATTGGCATCCAGCCGGACATTCTCGTCTGCCGTACGGAAAAGACTATCTCGAAAGAGATGAAAGAGAAGATTGCGATGTTCTGTGATGTGCAGTCGGAGGCTGTTATCGAGAACCGTACGGCATCGACGATCTATGAAGTTCCGCTGATGATGCAGCGTGAGGGATTGGATAAGATTGCTCTGCAGAAGCTCAACATGGACTTCGGTCCGGCAGATATGTCCGATTGGGAGAAAATGGTCTATAAGATCAATAATCCGAGCAAAAAGGTCAAAGTTGCTGTGGTTGGCAAGTATGTTGAGCTGCCGGATGCTTATATTTCGGTAACAGAGGCTCTGCATCATGGCGGTATCGATAACGATGCCTCGGTCAAGATTCATTGGGTCAATGCTGAAGAAATTGAAAACCCGGATACGGATCTTGACGAAGTATTCGTTGGCTGCAAAGGCATTCTGGTGCCGGGCGGTTTTGGTGACCGTGGTGTCGAGGGCAAGATCAAGGCAATCCAGTATGCCCGCGAGCACAAGCTTCCTTTCCTGGGGCTTTGCTTGGGTATGCAGTGTGCCGTTATTGAGTTTGCCCGCCACGTATGTGGCATGACCGATGCACACAGCTCGGAGTTCGATGCGGAGACGAAGCATCCGGTCATCGATTTGATGGAATCCCAGCAGGGAGTCGAAAACAAGGGGGGGACGATGCGCCTGGGAGCATACGAATGCCTGCTTCGCGAAGGTACCCATTCCTTTGCGGCATATGGCAAGGCAAACGTTCAAGAGCGTCATCGTCATCGTTATGAGTTCAACAACAAATATCGTCAGGAACTCACGGAAAAAGGGCTCGTCATTGCTGGCACACTGCCGGATGACAGCTTGGTAGAGATGATTGAGGTCAAGGACCATCCTTGGTTCGTGGCTACGCAGGCTCATCCGGAGCTCAAATCCCGTCCGAACAATCCGCATCCGTTGTTCCGTGACTTTGTCAAAGCGGCTCTGGCTGTCAGCCAGACGAAATAAAAGAAAAAAGCCTTGGATTTCCTTAGGAAATCTAGGGCTTTTTTCTTACAAAAATCTTTGGGCGCGGGAGGATTTCGAATGAAGGTTGGCGAAGTATACTCCCAAATGATGATGGAAATGGGATTCGCCAGAAAGGAGGAGATGGTGATGCTTATCGATACGGCCTGTTCTTTAGCGTTCTACTGCCAATGCTGCGGCCGGATACAGCTCCAGGATGTGCCGCTCTTCAGCGGGCAGAAGCACTTCGTGATGGAATGCGGCAATTGTGGGCATACGATGGGAGAAATAACGTGGAAACCGCGCAAGGGCTTGTTGCTGAAGACGGTCTGTGGGGCTTGCAGGGGGGAGAACCAGCAGCAGTTTACCTGGCGGCAATTACGCCGCCTGCGCTTTGAAAAACTCTATTGCGAACATGACAATTTTGAGCTGGGGTATATTGGCCAGTGGCAGGCTATTGCTGAATTCTTGGATTTCAATGATGCCGAATACGATTCCCTGCATCCCAATGATGGGGACAGGTTCCTGGAACGGCAGCAGACGTTATTAGAAGCGTTGAACCGGGTACACGATTTGGCAAGCAGTGGGGAGCTTGAGTGTCCTTGTGGAAGTTCTGAGATTTCGGCAGCGGTGCGTGGCGAAGAGATTATCCTTGAATGTCAGGCCTGTGGATCTTATTGCATTCTCCCGGCACATAATGCTGAGAATTTGCAGAATCTGCGTCCAGGGATGGCATCAGCGTTTGTATGGAAACCGCGGTCGTTTCTTGACGTCCGGAAAAAATAGGATTATTATAAATAGCATTGAATTGTTTTTACAGGGACTATCGGCTGCTGATGCAGCCGGCAGTCCCATTTTGGCGTAATGAAAACAGACAGAGGTGTAAGGATGAATTCTTTATTGGCAGCTATGGGACAGGATACTGCAGTGCAGAAGCTGCAGGCCTGCTTTGCGGGCAAGGCCTGTGAGGTGCTGGCCTATGGGTTGGGGAGTTCTCAGAAGCATGTGGCCTTTGCGTCCTGCTATGGAAATGCTCCGCAGCCATGGGTGATATTGGTGCATAACCGGGATATGGTGAATGCCTGGCGGGAAAATCTAACGGCCCTGCTGCCTGAGACTGCGGTAGTAGAGCTGCCGGAACTGGATATGGAAAATGTCCAGGCGGCGGCGAAGAGCTTGGAACGATCCGCGCGGCGCATGGATGTACTCGGCCGGCTCATGCGGCATGAACCGGTCATTGTGCTGGCGACAGCGGCAGCCGCTGTCCAAAAGGGGATGAGCCGCAATGAATTTGAACGGCTGAGTTTGCGGATCCAGCTGGGGCAGCAGTTCTCGCGAGAGCAGCTGTTGAAACATTTGGTCCAGCTGGGGTACGAGAATGCTGTTGATGTGGAAAGGGTAGGTCAGTTCAGTGCCCGGGGAGGCATCGTGGATGTCTATCCCATCAACAGCCCTGCTCCTGTGCGTATTGAGTTTTTTGATGATGAAGTGGACTCTCTCCGGGAATTTGACTTGGAGACGAAACGCTCAATCCGCAATATCGGCAGTGCGGCTATCCTTCCACTGGCTCAGACAGATGCTTCGGGGCGCCCGGAACTTTTCTTGACCTATTTGGAAAAACGCGGGGCCGTACTTTTCGATGAACCGATACGAATTCGTGAACAGATCAAGACCATGGTACGGGAAAATCCGGATATCAAATCGGAGGTTTTCCGTTGGGAAGATATGCTGGCTGCGGCGAAGGGTAACCATGTATTTTATTCTGCGCTGATGCTGCAGCAAGTTCATGGGGCAGAGCCTGAGCAGACGATTAGCTTTACGGCTACCAATATGACGCCTTTCCAGCGGCAGATGGATTTGTTGGAGAATGAGGCAAATCGCTGGCTGGGGCAGAAGCAGCGTGTTTTGGTATTACTCGGTGACCGGGAAAAAGCCAACTCCATGCGGGAGCTCTTAGCCCGCCATCGGGTTCCCTCGGCGGTGGTGGAAGAAGCGGCAGCTCTGCGAGAGGATTTAGTGAACATCCAGCAGGGGACGCTTCTCTCCGGTTTTGAAATGGCTTCGGCAAGACTGGTAGTGGTGACGGAGAAAGATATTTTTGGTCATCAGAAGCGCAAAACAATCCGGCCATCCCATAAAGGAGAGCGGATTGCTCATTTCCGGGAGATCAAGCCTGGTGACTATGTGGTCCATGTCAATCACGGTATTGGAAAATATCTTGGGGTTGAGACACTGGAAGTCGGCGGCATCCATAAGGATTACCTGCATATCAAGTATGGTGGCGATGATAAGCTCTTCGTGCCTACCGATCAGGTGGGCCTGCTGCAGAAATACATCGGTTCAGAGGGGGATGTTCCCCGTTTGCATCGCATGGGTGGTACTGAGTGGGTCAAGGCAAAAGCAAGGGCCAAGAAATCCGTGGAGGATATTGCCAAGCAGCTCATCGAGATTTATGCGAAACGCAGGCAGGCAAAGGGCTTTGCTTTTTCTCCGGATGATGCGACGCAGCAGGATTTTGAAGATTCGTTTCCCTATCAGGAGACGGAGGACCAGCTCCGGGCGATTGACGAAATCAAGGCGGATATGGAAAAAGAGAAGCCGATGGAACGCCTGTTATGTGGTGATGTAGGCTTTGGCAAGACCGAGGTAGCAATCCGGGCGGCCTATAAGGCTGCGATGGATGGGAAACAGGTGGCGGTGCTGGTGCCAACCACGGTGCTGGCTCAGCAGCATTATAAGACCTTCAGTTCCCGCTTTATGGATTTTGCGCCCCAGGTGGATGTAATCTGTCGGTTCCGCTCGGCAAAGGAGCAGAAAGAAACCATTGAGAAGGTAAAGACGGGGAAAGTGGATATCCTGATTGGTACTCATGCCATACTTAATCAAAACAAGGTTCAGTTCAAGAATCTCGGTTTGTTGATTGTCGATGAGGAACAGCGTTTTGGTGTTAAGCAGAAGGATAAGATTCGCAGCTTGGCGGCGGGAATCGATGTGCTGACGCTTTCAGCTACGCCGATTCCGCGGACGCTTCATATGTCTTTGGTTGGGGCACGGGATATGAGCATCATCGAAACGCCGCCGGCAGAGCGTTTTCCGGTGCAGACTTATGTGGTGGAAAATAACGATACCGTTTTGGCTAATGCGATCAAGCGAGAATTGAAACGTGGCGGTCAGGTTTATTTTGTCTATAACCGCGTCGATACCATCGACCGTATGCGTGATCATATCCAGCAGCTGGTTCCCGATGCTCGGATTCAAACGGCACATGGACAGATGCCCGAAGATATGCTGGAGCAGGTTATGATGGATTTTTATGAGGGAGCTTATGATATTCTGTTGGCCACCAGTATTGTCGAAAATGGATTGGATGTGGCTAATGCCAATACAATCATTGTCTACAATGCCGATCATTTTGGGTTATCGCAGCTTTATCAGATGCGTGGCCGGGTGGGGCGTTCCCATCATATGGCTTTTGCGTATTTTGTCTATCAGGCTGATAAGATCTTGACGGAAACTGCCGAGAAGCGGTTGCAGGCGATGAAGGAATTTGCCGAACTGGGGGCAGGGTTCAAGATCGCTATGCGGGATTTGGAAATACGCGGTGCAGGAAATCTGCTGGGGTCACAGCAGCATGGGCATATCGCCAGTGTCGGTTTCGAGATGTACTGCAAGCTGCTCGAAGAAGCCGTAGAGAAGATGAAAAACGGCAAGAAGGAAGTGGAAGCACCGAAACCGGACCCGATTATCGACTTGCAGGTCGAAGCGTATCTTGATGGCGGATATATTGACGATGCCATGCATAAGATTGAAATTTATCAGCGTATTGCCGCCATCCGCAAGAATGAGGAGCTGCGCAACCTGCTGGATGAACTGATTGACCGTTTTGGGGACCCGACTAAGCCGGTTATGCATCTTTTGGAGGTGGCACGCATAAAAAATTATGCCCGGGATCTTTCCATCCGCTCGATTACGGAGATGCCGAAGGCGCTGGATATTTATTTGCTTCCCGGATATAAAATGCCGGTTAAGGGGATGATAGCACTGGATAAATTGTTTGGCCGGAGCATGCGGGCTCTGCCGGATAAAAACGGTTTTCGCTTCGCCTTGAATGACAAATACAAGAAAAATATCACGAATTTCGTCACGCGGCTGCTTATGATTGCCACGGGAGAGGAAGCAGCTGCTGGAGAAAAAAACAAGGGTAGAACAACGGACAGATAAGACAGGAGAGAGAATATGGCAACAATCACAGTAGTAGGATTGGGTCCGGGGCGTGCTGGACTCATTACCCGGGAGAGTTGGGAACTCATGGAAAAGGCGGAGCGATTAATATTGCGCACGCGGATCCATCCTACCGTTGAGGTTTTGGAGACAGCGGGGATGAACTTTTCCACATACGATGGGTTCTATGATGAGGCAAAGGATTTTGAGACGTTGTACCGGAAGATAGCGGCCGATCTTTTGGTACGGGCGGCAGCAGACGGCGATATCGTCTATGCGGTTCCGGGCAGCCCCTTGGTAGCTGAGCGCACTGTTGTGCTCTTGCGGGAGCTGGGGAAGGAGTCGGCCGTGACGGTGGATATCCGGCCGGGCATGAGTTTTGTCGAGGTCATGTATACCCGGTTGGGGATTGACCCCATTGACGGGCTTACGATTATCGATGCCGAGGATGTGGAAACGCTGAAGGAAGCTCCAGCTCAGTCGCTGGTCATCACCCAGGTCTATAACCAGCAGATTGCGTCGGATACCAAGCTCATGCTGATGGAGTTGTATCCAGATGAATATGAAGTCACCTATATCCACAACTTGGCTTTGCCAGATGAATCCATCCGGCAGATTCCTCTTTATGAGCTGGACCGCCAGAGGGATGTGGATCATCTTACGAGCTTGTTTATTCGTGCGAAAGCCTGTGGGATAGAATAATTGAATAAGGGGGCGCGTTTTTTAGCGTTTTTTCGTGAAAGCCCTTGATTTTTATTTACTTTTCTGTTACATTCACTATTAGCAGGCCGATAAATGCGCATGGCATTGCTAGAGCCTGGGAAAAGGTATTTTTTAAGGGGGCTGCAACTGTGAATAAAACTGAATTGGTAGCCGGTGTTGCCGAAAAAACTGGTATGACGAAAAAAGATGCGGAAAAAGCAGTAAATGCACTGTTTGAGAGCATTCAGGAGGCTTTGACTTCAGGCGACAAAGTCCAGATGATTGGTTTTGGCACCTTTGAGGTAAAAGAGCGTCCGGCACGTAAAGGTCGCAATCCGCGCACAGGCGAGGATATCGTGATTCCGGCATCGAAAAATCCTGGTTTTAAGGCTGGCAAAGCATTGAAAGATGCAGTCAATGGATAAGTAAAGATCGTTTAAAGGCAATGCACCGGGTTCCTTCGGGGACCCGGCTTTTTTTATGAAGAATGGTTGAATGAGAAGGGAGCTGGATTCTGATGGAATATCAGGCCGCGAAGAAAGTCGTGATGATTTCAGGAGGAACGTCGGGGATAGGTCTTTCGGCCGCCAAGAGGTTCTTGAAGCGGGGGCTGCGTGTGGTTTTGCTCGGGCGGTCTGAAAGCCGTGGACAGGAAGCTGTGCGGGAATTGGAATCAGGGGAAGACGTTTGGTTTATTTCTTGTGATGTCAGCAGTCATGCGGATTGTGATGAAGCGGTAGCAAAGGTGGTGAAGTGCTGGGGACGAGTGGATGTCCTGGTCAATTCGGCGGGAATTTATGTGGAAGGTGCCATTGAGGATATGACGGATGCGTGTTTGGATGAAGTCCTTGATATCAACGTGAAGGGGACGTATTATCTATGCCAGGCTGCGGTAGGAGCCCTGAAAGCATCGCGGGGAAATATCGTCAATGTTGCATCGGATGCTGGGGTTCATGGGAACTATTATTGTTCTGCCTATTGTGCCAGTAAAGGGGCAGTTGTTATGTTTACCAGAGCGCTGGCTCTGGAATTGGCTGGTTTTGGCGTCAGGGTCAATGCGATTGCCCCTGGAGATATTTTGACTCCGCTGACAGAAAAACAGCTGCAAGCGTCGCCAAACCGCGAAGAAGCCTTACGGCAGATGGCGTCGGTTTATCCGCTGGGGCGTATTGGTACACCGGAGGAAGCTGCTGCGTTGATCCTCTTTTTGGCATCTGCGGAAGCGTCCTTTGTAACTGGAGCAATTTGGGGCGTTGATGGTGGATTGACCGCTTGAAATATGATACAATAGAAAGGTGTGTATTTTTATACAGAGAGGAGGGTGAAGTACGAAAGCGTTCAAGATTTTGCTGCTGACAGCATCGATCGGGTCAGGGCATATTAAGGCAACGGAGGCCATTGAAGAGGCGCTGCGGGAAATATTGCCCCAGGCAGATATCACTACGGTTGACTTCATGTCGCGCCAGACATCCTGGGTTCATTGGCTCATGAAGAAAATCTATTTGATTATGCTGGATTTTGTGCCGAATCTTTATGATGTCTTTTACAAGATATCCGGAGGGGCTTCGGGTGGCTCGTTAGCACAGAGTGCGTTTGCTGTTATCATGCAGCCGGTGGCAGACCGGATTATCCGGGCGGCGGCGCCTGATGTGGTGATTTGTACGCACCCGTTTCCGGAGGGGGCAGCCTCATTATGGAAAAAACGTCACGATTCCCCGCTTCCTTTGGTGGTGGTCATGACGGACTACTCCTTGCATCAGATATGGTTGTATCCGCGGGTAGAGGCATATTTTATGGCGACGGAAGCGATGCGTCAGGAAATGATTGCGAAAGCATTTTCCGGGGCAAGACTGCATGCAGCGGGAATTCCCGTTGATATGTCGCTCCAGGGGCTGCCGGGAAAAGCTGCTTTGCGGGATGCTTACGGATTGCCGCAAAATAATCCGGTAATCCTCTTGATGGGAGGAGGTCTCGGATTAGGTGGGATTAAGGAAACACTGCTGGAGCTTGAGAAGATTCCGCAGCCGCTTACCTTGCTGGTGATTGCCGGGCGCAATGAGCGATTGCTGGAAGAAGTACGCAAGTGTGCCACCCAATATCATCATTTGGTGAAAGTGTGGGGATTTACCGATAAGGCCCATGAGCTCATGGGGGCGGCAGATCTTTTGATTACTAAGCCTGGAGCGCTGACTATCAGTGAAGCTTTCGTATTGGGATTACCTATGCTGCTGCATGATCCGATACCAGGACCGGAGATGGAAAATGCGGTTTATGCAACGAAGCATGGCGCAGCTGTTTGGTTGCATCCGGGAGAAAAATTAGCACCGGCTGTACAGGAACTTTTGGCAGGGGATTGTCTAAAGCGTATGTCGGTTAAGGCAGGGGATTGTGCCAGACCGGCTGCGGCCATGGAAATAGCACATTGCATCGCAGCAATGCTGGCGGGCAAAAAATAAATTCAAGAAGCTAGCAGGTTTTTGATATTATGACGAGGAATACTATATCAACAGCCTGCGGACGGTTGGAGGGGATGAACTAGCTGTAGAAGGAATTGGTGATGGAAATGGCCGTATTTCAATTAACAAAGGATGACAACAATCAGTTCATGTGCCCCAAATGCAAGGGAAAATTGCGCATGGTGGATGGCAAGGCGGTACAGATTGTCAATGGCAGAGCGGATATGAGTTCGATTTTGCCGAAATATGAATGCGATCATTGCGGGATCTATTTTCAGGAACTTTTGGGATCTGGTTTTTATAGTGAGTATGATCTTCCACAGAAAAAGACGGCGAAGAAGATGGTAAAAACTGGTGACCTTCAACCGATGGTTCTGAAACGTGACCGCAATAATCAATGTGTATGTCCACGTTGTGGCGAGATGATGGATTTTGTGGAGGGGCAGGCTGTCCGTTTGGTGGATGGTGTTCCTGATATGGAAAATGTCAAAGATCATTTTCATTGCAAACACTGCAATTCGACCTTTCGCCGGCTGGTTGCTACGGATTATTTCCAGTGGTCGGAAAAATAATTGTCGATTGACTTGCATCTCATAAAGTTTGCCGTTATCATTAAGAGGATTGAGTTTTTTCAGAAGGAGGGATAATGATGAATAACAGAAAACGGCCAAAGAAATATCGCGTCAGTTGGTTTTTTCTTTTGTTGGTCATCATTGTAGGTTATTTTGTCTCCATTCTGATATCCCAGCAGGTGTATCTCAGCCAGGTCAGCAGAGACCAGGCGGCAGCCGAAGCACGGCTGGCGGCCGCGCAGAAAGAGAATGAGGCCCTGCGGCAGGAAAAAGAAAAACTTAATGAATTGGGGTATATTGAAAAGATTGCCAGAGAAGAGCTGGGGATGACGCGCGCTGGAGAGCTTCCGTACACTACTGGAAGCCGGAATTGAGTGTTATCTGCCTTGACACTATTCTATGGTCAAGGTTATAATAATTCGTGTATTCTTTACTACATTAAGGAGGAAGAATTAATTTGTCCATTGAAGTTGGCAGTGTGGTCGAGGGTGTCGTAACCGGCATTACAAACTTTGGCGCATTCATCGAATTACCGGAGGGCAAGAATGGTCTTGTCCACATTTCAGAAGTCGCAGATGTTTATGTAAAAGATGTCCATGATTTCCTCACAGAAAAAGATAAGGTTAAAGTCAAGGTCTTGACGATTGATGAAAAGGGCAAGATTGCGCTTTCTATCAAACAGCTCCAGGAGAAGAAGCCGGAGGAACATGTAGTTAAACCACATGCTGCTGCTGCGAGTGATTCTTCCGCCCGTCCCTTGCGTTCGCGGGCGCCACGTGATTTTCGGAAACCAAATCGGTTCAACAATTCCAATGCATCGTTTGAGGATAAGCTTTCCCGCTTCCTCAAGGATAGTGACGAGCGTCTGACGGATTTGCGCCGTAAGACGGACTCAAAACGCGGAGGACGTGGTTCCCGTCGTTCGGACTAATCGTGCGACAGTACATTGGTGATTTCAAAGCACTCTGCATAAGGGTGCTTTTGTTCGTTTTATTGCAGAAAGCTTGGTGATAGGGTTATGATGGAAAAGGTGGAAAAGTTCTGCCAGCAGCATAACCTGTTGCCGGAAGGTGCGGGAATTCTCGTGGCTTGTTCTGGGGGGGCGGATTCGCTGGCTTTGCTGCTGGTTTTATGGCAGCTTCGCGAACGGTACCGGCTGCGCGTGGTAGCTGCGCATTACGAGCATGGTATCCGCGGGAGGGAATCCCAGGAGGATGCGGCTTTTGTGCAGTCCTTTTGCCGGCGGCATGGAATCCCTTTTCGGCTGGGACATGGGGATGTGCCGGCGCATGCTGCGGAAAAAGGGGTGTCTCTGGAAACGGCAGCCCGGAAGCTGCGGTATGCGTTCCTGGAAAATACTCGGCAGGAGTTGAAGCTGGAGTTCTTAGCGGTAGCCCATCATGCCGATGATCAGGCAGAAACCGTACTCATGC
This sequence comes from uncultured Selenomonas sp., assembly GCA_945494195.1. Lineage (GTDB taxonomy): Bacteria > Bacillota > Negativicutes > Selenomonadales > Selenomonadaceae > Selenomonas_A. The sequence continues at coordinate 17,638 of CALYVJ010000004.1, forward strand.
GTATCTTTCGGGGGACGGGTCCGGCGGGGCTGGCTGCTATGCGCCCGAAAAGTGGTGAAGATGGACATATCCTGCGCCCGTTTTTGGGGGTGACGAAGCCGGAAATCCGCCAGTGGTGTGCGCAGATGCATTTGTCTCCACGTGAGGACAGTACCAATCAACAGCTGGATTGTACACGGAATTTATTGCGGTTGCGCACGTTTCCTGCTTTGCAGCGGGAATATAATCCAGAACTGCCGAAGGCCTTGTGCCAATTGGCAGAAATTGCCGCTGCTGAAAGTGATTATATCCAGGATCAGGTGGATGCGGTGTGGAAAAGCCCTTTGGTGGATCTGCAGAATGGCGCAGCTTTGCTGGTGGAGCGATTTGCTGAACTGCCGCTGGCGCTGCAGCGTGGTGTCGTCCGCAAATTCTGGCATTGCCTTACGGGCAGTGGAAGTGACCTGAGCTTTGTGCAGGTAGAAGAGGTGCGTCGGCTTTGTATGGAAAACAGGACGGGAAGCCGTCTGGAATTGCCAGGAGGATGGCTGGTGCGAATCGCTTACGGGCGGCTTCGCGGACAGTCAAAAGACTCAATGAGGCAGGCAGAACAGCTGCCGCCAGTACCGCTTCAAATTCCCGGCAGGACTGTCTGGGGAAGCTATGTCTGTGAAGCTGGTTGGTTAGAGGCGTTGCCAGACTCCACAGGGCCGTTTGAATATTACTTCTGCCCGGAGGCACTGGCGGAACCAATAGTTATCCGTCATCGGGAAGCTGGGGATGTAATCCAGCTTCCCAGTGGCCGCAAGAAACTCAAGCGGCTGCTGATTGACGACAAGATTCCTCAGGAAGAGCGCGGCCGGCTGCCTTTGCTTGCCGCCGGTCACGAAATATTATGGGTTGTGGGCCACCGGCGCAGCACGTTGTGCCTGGTGGATAAAGATACAACAGTTAAGAAAAAATTCTTATATCTCAAGATTCAAAGAAGAGAGGAACATTTATCATGATTCACGGCGGACGGATCGAGCTGTTCCAGATGCCCTGCAGCGTCGGGGGCTGTCCCCCCGGCTGGGACGACGAGATCAGGAGGTAGCGTCCGAAGGCGTAGTAGAGTTCCGGCAGGTACGGGTCGGGCGTCCTCTGGTAGTCACGCAGTAGCTGCGGGACGGTCTTCAGTTCCGATGCCGGATCGTGTCCAAGCCGGATCCGCGTCCGTCCGAACTGCGAACGGTACTTCCCGACATGCCGACGGCGCAGGGCGTCGTAGCCGAGGCCCTTCGCGGACTCGAGAAGCCGCCGCGCCTTCGCCGTCTCGTCGACCGACTCCGCGTCGGCGTAGTTCCTGAAGCTTGTCGCGGCCGACCCCCACAGCACCACCTCGTCCGCACCGTCCACATAAATCGTCCCCTGCCGTATTTCGCAGCGCCCGCCCTTCACCTCCGGGATGACCAGCAGCTTGAAGCGCACCTTGCCCTCGACGTCCTTCCACGTGTTGGCGAGAAGCCACGGATTCGCGTAGCCGATGCCGCCCGCTTCCTCGCTCAAAC
>CALYVJ010000005.1 GCA_945494195.1 uncultured Selenomonas sp.
CAGGAACAGGGGAACAATATCCCGAAGGTTTACGACCCACAGTCGTTCGAGAAAAAATGGTATCAGTATTGGGAGGAGAACAAATTCTTTCATGCTGAGGTCGACAAGAGCAAGAAACCGTACAGTATGGTTATTCCGCCGCCGAATGTCACGGGCCAGCTGCACATGGGCCATGCCCTCGACAACACGCTGCAGGATATCCTGATCCGGTATCATCGCATGCAGGGCTTCAATACGGTTTGGGTTCCGGGCTGCGACCATGCCGGCATTGCGACTCAGGCCAAGGTTGAGGGAGCATTGCGCGAAGAGGGCACGAACCGCTACGAGCTCGGCCGTGAGAAGTTCCTCGAGCGCGTCTGGAATTGGAAAGAACAGTACGGCAACCGCATCATGTACCAGCTGCGCACGCTGGGTTCCTCCTGTGATTGGGACCGCCAGCGCTTCACGATGGACGAGGGCTGCTCGAAGGCTGTCCGCGAAGTATTCGTAAGCCTCTATGAGAAGGGGCTCATCTATCAGGGGACGCGCATCACGAACTGGTGCCCGGACTGCAACACGGCTATCTCCGACATCGAGGTTGAGCATGAGACAGAGCAGGGCCATCTCTGGCATCTGCGCTATCAGGTAAAGGGGACGGACCAGTATGTCGAAATCGCCACGACCCGTCCGGAGACGATGTTCGGCGATACGGGTGTTGCCGTTCATCCAGAGGATGAGCGCTATAAGGATATCGTCGGCAAGACGCTGATCCTGCCGATTGTCAACCGCGAGATCCCGCTGTTTGCCGATGAATATGTCGATAAATCCTTCGGTACTGGTGCCGTCAAGGTCACGCCGGCCCATGACCCCAACGACTTTGAGATGGGGCAGCGTCATCATCTGGAGGAAATCAAGGTCATCAGCAATACGGGTAAGATGATGGAAGGTGCCGGCAAGTACGAGGGAATGGACCGCTATGAATGTCGCAAGGCACTGGTCAAAGAGCTGGAGGAGCTCGGTGTCCTTGTTTCGGTGGAGGAGCATGAGCATGCTGTCGGCCATTGCTCGCGCTGCCACAGCACCATTGAGCCGCTGGTTTCCAAGCAGTGGTTCGTCAAGATGGAGTCGCTGGCTGAGCCGGCTATCGAGGCCGTAAAGAGCGGCAAGATCCAGTTCGTGCCGGAGCGTTTCTCCAAGACCTATATCCAGTGGCTCGAAAACATCCGTGACTGGTGCATTTCCCGCCAGCTCTGGTGGGGGCATCGTATCCCTGCTTGGTACTGCGATGACTGCGGTGAGACCAGCGTTTCGCGCACGGACCTTACGGAGTGCCCGCACTGCCACAGCAAGCACATCCATCAGGATGAAGATGTGCTCGATACCTGGTTCTCCTCGGGGCTCTGGCCCTTCGAGACCATGGGCTGGCCGGAAAAGACTGAGGAGCTGGATCATTTCTATCCGACGGCTACCCTGGTTACGGGTTATGACATCATCTTCTTCTGGGTTGCCCGCATGGTCATGATGGGCCTGGAGTTCGGTAAGGATATCCCGTTCAAGCATGTCTTCATCCATGGTCTTGTCCGCGACAGCCAGGGCCGCAAGATGAGCAAATCCCTGGGCAATGGTATCGATCCGGTTGAAGTCGTCGAGAAATATGGTGCCGATACGCTGCGCTTCATGCTGATCACGGGCAATACGCCGGGCAACGATATGCGTTTCTATTGGGAGCGTGTCGAGTCGGCCCGCAATTTTGCCAACAAGATTTGGAATGCATCCCGCTACATGCTCATGAATCTCGAAGGCTTTGATAAGAACTTCGTACCGGCCGAGGAAGATTATACGCTGTCCGATCGTTGGATTCTTTCGCGTTATGCGCGTACGGTCCGTGATGTCACGGAGAATCTCGATAAGTTCGAGCTCGGCGAGGCTGGCCGCATGATTTATGAGTTCCTCTGGAATGAGTTCTGCGACTGGTATATCGAGCTTACGAAAGCCCGCCTTTACGATACGGAAAATGTCCGGGCCCGCAATACGGCGCTCTACGTTCTCTCTCATGTCCTCGAGGGCACGCTGCGCCTGCTGCATCCGTTCATGCCGTTCCTCACCGAGGAAATCTGGCAGAAAGTGCCGCATGCGGAAAATGTCAAGAGCATCATGATTTCCGAGTGGCCGCAGGCTGATGCTGCCCGTATCAGCGATGAAACGGAAGCACAGATGACGGCTATCATGGAGAGCATCAAATCCATCCGCAACATGCGCGCAGAAGTTGGGGCGGCTCCGAGCAAGAAGAGCGAAGTCATCCTGAACTTCAAGGATGAGTCGCTGCGGGCAGTATTTGCTGAGAATACGGGCTACCTCGACAAGCTGGCTTCTTCGGATCCGGTTACGATTTTGCCGACTGGTGCAGAGGCACCGGAAAACGCCATGGCTGGTGTCGTAAACGGTGTCGAGATTTATCTGCCGCTTAAAGGCCTTATCGATGTGGAGAAGGAGACGGCCCGTCTCAATAAAGAGCTGGAGAAACTGGAAAAGGAAATCAAGCGTCTGGCAGGCAAGCTCAGCAACGAAGGCTTCCTCAAGAAGGCTCCAGAGCAGGTCGTCGCTGGTGAGAAGGAGAAGCTCGCCGGCTATGAAGAAAAGAAAAAATCGGTGGAGAGCCGCATCCAGGATTTGGCGAAGCTCTAAGATAGGAGAATCGTAACATGAATTATCAGGAAGCCCTCGCCTATCTGGAAGGGCTGAATATCTTTGGCATCAAGCTGGGGCTCGCGCGCATCCAGCGGCTGCTGGAGCTCCTGGATGTGCCGCAGGACAGGTATCGTACCATCCATGTGACCGGTACGAATGGCAAAGGCTCGGTGTCGGCGATGCTCGCCGACATCCTGCGCCGTTCGGATATCCATACAGGTATGTACAGCTCGCCGCATCTGGTCTCCTATACGGAGCGCATCCAGGTCGATGGCCAGCCCATAAGCGAGCAGGAATTCGCCGACTGCCTGAGTATCATCCGCACCTATGTGGAGCAGATGGTAGCCGAAGGCGATGAGTGCCCGACCCAGTTCGAGGTGTTGACGGCGCTGGCATTCTTCTATTTTGCCATGCGTCATGTGGAGTACGCGGTCATCGAGGTTGGTCTTGGCGGCCTGCTGGATTCGACGAATGTCATCACGCCGGAGGTCTCGGTCATCACGAACGTGACCTTTGAGCATGCGGACCGCTGCGGGGGAACTCTGGAGGGAATTGCCTACCACAAGGCTGGTATCATAAAGGATGGAGTTCCGGTGGTTACCGCTGCCAAGGGGGGGCCACTGGATATTATCCGTCAGGAGGCTGTTAAGCGGAATGCGGATATTTTTGTGGCGGGAGAAGATTTCCATACCGAGTATATTTCTTGTGATGGGCGCACGCAGAAGCTGGAATTCACTTCGGCGCTGCTGGGAGTTATGAAAGTTCCCTATGAACTTCATCTCCTCGGGCGTCATCAGGTGGAGAACAGCTCGGTGGCAGTGATGGCTGCTAATCTGATTCACAACATCGATGAACGAGTCAAGGAAGAGCATATTGCAGAAGCCTTGAAGCTGGTTACTTGGCCGGCGCGTTTTGAGCGCGTGGACTTAAGGGACCAGGTGGTAATCGTCGATGGTGCCCATAATCCGGCAGGTATGGAGGCTTTGCGCAGCAGTCTGGATTTGTATTTCCCGGTGGAGCAGCGAGTTTTGCTGCTGGGGATTTTGAAGGATAAAGATATTGAGTCAATGCTTGATATCTTGCTGCGTCCCAATGATACGGTGGTGGTAACCGTTCCCGATTCGGAGCGGGCAGCAGAGCCGCAGGAATTGGCAAAGCAGGTGGCACCTCATGTACAGCATGTGGAGGCAATAGCCGATAATGGGGAGGCATTGAGCCGCGCTTTGGAACTGGCTAATCAGGAGAAGCTGTTGGTCATGGCAGGTTCGTTATATCTCGTTGGTGGAGTTCGTCAGCTCTTATTGAAACGGAAGGGGTGATATTATGTCATCAAAATCCGAAGAGGCAGCTATGAGGGAATTGCGCCAACGCCGCCGTCAGGCTGCCAGGGAAAAGTGGCGTCAGCGATTCAGAAAATGGTCCTGGGGGGCCGTTCTGGCAGAGGTGTTTTTGTTGGCATTATGGCCGCCGGGGGCGACGATTGCCTTGCTCATTGGCATCGTCTTTACGCTGTTGCGGTTTCGCACGGATAAGGAATTTAAATTTCGGCATTTTCCGTTCGATGTTCCCGTATGCCTGTTTATCCTTATCAGTGGTGCTTCGGTAATGGGCTCGCCAGACCGGGGATTCAGTTTTTACAACTGGTATAATTTGGTTGGTGTGTATGCTCTGACTTATTTTCTGGTAGGGCAGCAGGTGCGGGAAGTAAGACAGTTCAGGCAGTTGCTGATGGCATTAGGGGCATCAGCAGTGGTGGTTATCCTTTACGGTTTTTACCAATATATCTTCGGCATTGATATCAGTGCGATGAAATGGGTGGATGGTGATGCCTTTCCAGAACTGCGCAAGCGGGTTTTTTCCACGTGGGAGAATCCAAATATCTTGGCTGGTTATCTGGATATCGTTATCTGCCTCGCTTTTGGTCTGTTTGTCAAAGCGGATAGCAAACCAAAACGCATCGTGCTGGGGATTTTTATGCTGGCAGTGGCAGCATGTTTGGCCATGACTTATGCCCGCGGGGCATTGCTGGTCATTGTGGCGATTTTTATCTTGTACGGCATGGTAAAAGATTGGCGGGTATTGGCAGCCTGTGTTGTGGTAGGCGGCGTACTGCTGCTGGCCGACCCCGTACTATATGAGCGGTTGGCGTCGGTGTTCACGAAGGTGGATACTTCTTCGGAAATGCGTCTGGCATTCTGGGAAAGTTCCATTGCCATGATTCAGGATCACCCGTTCCTAGGCATTGGCTGGGGCGCTTATTGGATGGTTTATCCGGAATATGACTTTTATCTTCAAGGGGCCGATATTCGCATTGTTCATGCCCATAACCTGTATCTCAACTATGCGGTGGAAATCGGTATCCCGGGAGCGATTGCCTTCTTGTGGTATCTGTTTGGTACCATGGTTATGGCATTGCGGCAGAAATTCCTTCCGCCCTTACCGGAACCGGTGGGGGAGACTCCCTTTGATTACAACGAAGAGGCTGCTGCCGATGTAGAACTGCAAAAGGTAGCAGAAAGTGTCAAAACAGCAACGGTTGAATCGTCAGTTCCGTTTTGGCAGGATTTTGCCGCTTGGCTGGATTACCGTTTGCTGGCGGGCTTGTCCTTGGGCGTGGGGTTGGCAATCCTGTCGGTGGCCCTTAATGGTTTTACCGATGATTTACTTTTTAATATTCCATCGTCGATGTTTTTGTGGATGCTGGCAGCACTGGCGGCAGCACTGGCGGCCGTCAATGCCGGCAATGAGGACATAAGCGAAGAAGAATAAGGGAGGCGCTTATATGAAAGGTCAGGTAAATATATCCAAGGCAACGATTGACCGCCTTCCGTTATATTTTCGTACGTTGCGTCTGGCTCAGGACGAGGGGATTGACATCATTTCCTCGGATGAGCTGGGGCGCAGGCTGGGAATCACGCCAGAGCAAATCCGCAAGGATTTGGCATCATTCGGCCAGTTTGGTAAGAAGGGGGTTGGGTATTACGTCAATGAGCTGAAGCGTAATGTCGGTGAGATTTTGGGGCTGGACAACCATTGGAATATTGCCGTGGTTGGTATTGGACATCTCGGTGAGGCGCTGGCGAACTACCAGAATTTTGTAAGTCTTGGCTTCAATTTGGTGGCTTTGTTTGACCAGGACCCAAAGGTCATTGGCAAAACGGTCAATCATGTTGTGGTAGAAGATATCCGCAATATGCAGAAGGTGGTCAAAGAGCGTAATATCCAGATTGGCATCATAGCGGTGCCGGCAGCATTTGCCCAGGGCGTAGCAGATAAGCTGGTAGAAGCAGGCGTGAAGGGGATATGGAACTTTGCGCCAATCAAGATGGAAGTCCCCGATTCGATGCATATCATCAATGAGGATTTATCAATTGGTCTTAGTAGTTTGTCCTATTATATCACGCGAAATTGATTGATAAAATTCATAGCATATCGTTTTTGGCACAGTTGTGTTAAAATGTCGGAAAACGGCGTCAAGTCAATCTTGACGCCGTTTTCTTTTCGTGTTATTCTTAGGCAAAGGACATAATTATAGCATACTGTTACGATAATCTATGATTATAATTCATGGTGTCAATAACTTCATGTTATACTTTGTGGCACAGTGAATCGTAAAAAAGAATACGAAACAAGATGCGGCGTCCTAATCGTTAAAATCTGTTGCCGGAACCGAAGATGGGTCGGCACTGATGAGGGAGGATTTTCTATGATTGATATTCTCGATCGCGTGCGTAACAAGGCTTTGCAGGCGAAAATTGTCACGGCTGAGGAAGCAGCAGCATTCTTCAAACCGGACATGAATGTAGCCATGAGCGGATTTACAGCATCGGCTTATCCGAAAGCTATTCCGCTGGCACTCGCTGAGCGTATGAAAAAGGAACCATTCACGATTAACCTTTGGACAGGTGCATCGACAGGCCCCGAGCTTGATGAGGCTCTGGCGGCTGTGCACGGCATCAAGAAACGTCTGCCATACCAGACGGACAAGATTTTGCGTAGCGAAATCAATGATGGCTCGGTGGATTATCTCGACCTTCATCTTTCGGAATCTGCGCAATTGGGCCGTTGCGGGTATCTTGGCAAGACGGACGTAGCTGTTGTTGAGGCATGCGCCGTTACTGAGGAAGGTAATATCATCCCGACAACGTCCTTGGGAAACGCCGCTTCGTATGTACAAAGTGCTGACGTGGTAATTGTCGAAGTCAATACTTCGCAGCCGCTGGATCTTGAGGGGATGCACGATGTCTATGTGCCGATGGACCCGCCAAACCGCCTGCCGATTCCTATCGTAAAGGCTAATGACCGGGTGGGAACGCCTTACATTCCCTGCACGCCGGAAAAAATCAAATACATCGTTCCCTGCGACATTCCGGACCATACTCGTCCGTTGAAGCCGATTGATGAAGATTCGAAGAAGATGAGCCAGTTTACGCTGGAATTCCTCAACAGGGAAATCGAAGCTGGCCGCATGCCGAAGAACCTGCTGCCGCTTCAGTCTGGGGTTGGTAATGTCGCCAATGCGGTTATCGCAGGCTTTGTGGACTCGGACCTCAAGGATTTAACGGTTTACACTGAGGTCATTCAGGATGGTATGCTTGACCTTATCGACGCTGGCAAATTGAACTTCGCATCGGGCACGGCGTTCAGCCCATCTCCGGAAGGAATGGCGCGCTTCTATAAGGATGTAGCGAAATACAAGAAATACCTGCTGCTGCGTCCAGAGGAAATCTCCAACAGCCCGGAAGTTGTCCATCGTTTGGGGGTTATTGCCATGAACACGGCCATCGAGGTCGATATCTACGGCAACGTCAACTCGACGCATATCACGGGGACCAAGATGATGAATGGTATCGGCGGCAGCGGCGATTTTGCCCGTAACGCTTACCTGACCATCTTCTATACGCCGTCGATTGCCAAAGAGGGCAAGATTTCCGCCGTAGTTCCGTTCTGCTCGCACATCGATCATACGGAGCACGATGTGGACATTATCATTACGGAGCAGGGGATTGCTGATTTGCGTGGCAAGGCACCCCGTGAGCGCGCGCTAGAGATTATCAATAACTGTGCGCATCCGAGCTATCGCCCTATCCTGTTGGATTATTTCAAACGGGCAGATGAAAAACTCAAACACGTCCACACGCCGCATCTTCTTCACGAGGCGCTTTCCTTCCACGAACGCTTCCTTGAGAATGGCAGTATGGAAAAATAAAAATTGAAAATCGATAAAAGATAAATAGATACTGAATGAATCGGGAGGAATTTCCTAATGAGCAATGAGAAAATCCAAGCTGAGCTTGAAAAATACGAAGCCAGTGTAGAAAAAGCAATCGCACGTTTTCCGGAGCGTGAGCATCTGCCAGAGAAACGCCTTTATACGCCGCTGGATATAAAGGATACGGATTATGCGGATGAGTTGAGTTTCCCAGGTGTTTATCCGTATACCCGTGGTGTCCAGCCGACGATGTATCGTGGCCGCTTCTGGACGATGCGTATGTATGCTGGCTTCTCTACCGCTGAGGAGTCCAACAAGCGTTACCGCATGTTGATCGAAAATGGTGCAACGGGCCTGTCCTGTGCCTTTGATTTGCCGACGCAGATTGGTTATGATTCCACGGACCCAATCGCCGAAGGTGAGGTCGGGAAAGTCGGTGTTGCCATCGACTCGCTGGCAGATATGGAGACGCTGTTTGACCAGATCGACCTCGGTAAGGTCTCTACATCGATGACCATCAATGCGCCAGCTTCGGTTCTTTTGGCTATGTACATCGCTGTGGCTGAGAAACAGGGAGTGCCTGCTGACCAGCTGCGTGGTACGATTCAGAATGATATTCTCAAGGAGTATGCAGCCCGCGGTACGTATATCTTCCCGCCGCGTCCGTCCATGCGCCTGATCACGAACATCTTCGAGTATTGTTCGAAAAATGTACCGAAATGGAATACCATTTCGATTTCGGGTTACCACATTCGTGAAGCAGGTTCCACGGCTGCACAGGAAATCGCCTTCACGATTGCCGATGGTATCGCATACTGTGAGGCAGCTATTAAAGCTGGTCTCAAGATTGACGACTTTGCTGGCCGTCTGTCCTTCTTCTGGAACGCGCACAACAACGTTCTCGAAGAGGTGGCGAAGTTCCGCGCTTCCCGCCGTATCTGGGCAAAAGTCATGAAAGAGCGCTTCCATGCGCAGAATGACAAGAGCATGAAGCTGCGTTTCCACACGCAGACAGCTGGTTCGATGCTGACGGCGCAGCAGCCGAATAACAACATTGTCCGTGTTGCCCTGCAGACGGCAGCTGCTGTCATGGGCGGCACGCAGTCCCTGCATACGAACTCCCGTGATGAGGCACTTGCCCTGCCAACGCAGGAATCGGTTACGATTGCCCTGCGTACGCAGCAGATTGTGGCTTATGAGAGCGGCTTGGCTGATGTCATCGATCCGCTGGCTGGTTCCTACTATGTCGAGGCTATGACGAATAAGATTGAGGCTGAGGCTTGGGATTATATCAAGAAAATCGACGACCTCGGTGGTGCTGTCGCTGCTATCGAGAAGGGCTACATCCAGAAAGAGATTCAGGATTCTGCTTACAAATGGCAGATGGATGTTGAGTCTGGTGCCCGCACGATTGTTGGTGTCAACAAATTCCAGATGGAAGAAGAACCTCCCAAAGGCCTGCTGAAAGTCGACGAAGCTGTCGGCGAGCGTCAGAAGGCTAAAGTTGAGGCTATGAAAGCGAAACGCGATAATGAGGCGGTAAAGGCTGCTTTGGCGGACCTCAAGAAGGCTTGCCAGGATGAGAATGAAAACCTCATGCCGCATATCCTCGCTGCTGTTAAGACGTATGCAACGCTGGGTGAGATTTGCAACGTCATGCGTGAGGTATTCGGCGAATATGAGGCGCATGTCAGCCTGTAATCGTCCGTTTAGAAAAGAATCGTAGAGTAATAGCATTTACGCTTTTGGAGGAATTCAAAATGGAAAAGAAAATCAGAGTTTTAGTTGCTAAACCAGGCCTTGACGGTCATGACCGCGGTGCTAAGGTGGTTGCCCGTGCCCTGCGTGATGCTGGTTTTGAGGTCATCTATACGGGACTTCGCCAGACGCCGGAGCAGATTGCTGAGGCAGCGCTGCAGGAAGACGTCAATGTCGTTGCTATGAGCATCCTTTCGGGGGCACATGGCCATCTGTTCCCGAAGGTTGTTGACCTTGTACGCAAGAATGGCATGACGGATGCGCTTATCATCGGTGGCGGTGTTATTCCGGAAGGCGATATCCCGGCCTTGAAAGAAGCTGGGGTTTCGGCGGTATTCACGCCGGGAACGCCGACCAGTGAAGTGGTCAAATACATTAATGAGAATGTAAAACTTTAAAGATATAGCGGTGCTGGGAAAAGGTGCAGGGGACCGGGCCGGTCTCCTGCCCGAACCTGGCACTATTTTACTGTTTCGTATCGTGAACTGGCTTTACCGCTTTAGTTCACAATAAAAACTACCGAAAAGGTGGTGGCAGGATGGACATAGCAGAAGAATTACTCAAAGGCAATCGGCTGGCACTTTCTCGGGCAATTACTGCCATCGAGAATGAGTATGAGGAAGCGACGGATATCATGAAGAAGCTTTATCCGCATACTGGCCATGCCTATGTATTAGGTATCACCGGTCCGCCAGGTGCAGGAAAGAGTACGCTATCGGATAAGATAGCGCGCGAATATCGTGCGCAGGGCAAGACCGTTGGTATTATAGCTGTCGACCCGACCAGTCCATTCACGGGCGGTGCTATTTTAGGCGACCGCATCCGCATGAATGGATTGACATTAGACGAAGGAGTCTTTATCCGCAGTATGGGTACTCGTGGAAGCCTCGGTGGTTTATCCCATAAAACCGCCGATGCGGTCAAGGCCATGGATGCTTTCGGAAAGGACATCATTATCGTTGAAACCGTTGGTGTCGGTCAGTCTGAAGTGGATATCGTCAAAGCTGCCGATACGACTATGGTCGTATTGATTCCCGGCATGGGTGATGATATCCAGGCAATTAAGGCCGGTATTTTGGAGATTGGCGATCTCTACTGCATCAACAAGTCAGATCTTGATGGAGCAGATAAACTGGTTCGCGAAATCAACATGATGCTGGACCTGGACAGCCTGATGACGGAATGGCGCCCGCCGATTACCAAGGTGGTAGCCAGCCAGAATGAAGGCATTACAGAACTCTTGGATACCGTTGAAAAACACCGGACGCATATCGAAGGCAACGGGCAATTAGCCGAGCGGCGGACGAAGCGTACCCGTGAGGAAATGCTCGATATCCTCAGTAGCAACATCGGCACATACATCAAGGGCAAGATCGTGGACAGCGGTCGCCTTGATGGCTATGTCGAGCAAATCAAACAGCATGAGACAGACCCGTATACCGTTATCGGTCAGGTCATGGATGAGATGCTGAAATAATTATATAATCCGAATGGAGGAGTTCATTATGTTTAAAGTATTAGGCGTAGATCATATCGGTATTGCAGTTTCGGACCTCAAGGAAGTCGGTTCCTTCTGGGGAGATACGCTGGGACTTCCCGCTAATGGCGAGGAAACGGTTGCTGAACAGAAAGTAACGACGGGATTCTTCCCCACGCCGAATGGCAGTGAAATCGAGCTGCTGGCAGCAACGGATGAAACGTCTCCTATTGCGAAATTCATCGAAAAGAACGGTGGCCGTGGCGGCATCCAGCACATTGCTCTGCGGGTGGATAATCTCGAGGCTGCTCTGGCTGATCTCAAAGAGCAGGGAGTTCGCCTGATTGACGAGAAACCGCGCCTTGGTGCCGGCGGGGCAAAAATCGCTTTTGTTCATCCCAAGGCTTCTCATGGGGTTCTCCTGGAACTTTGCCAGCGTGATTAATACCTGGTATTAAATTAGTCTTGCAATTTTCACACAAATAGTGCAAAATAGAGATTGCAGTACATGAGAAATATGTCGCAGACTATTTTCTCACAAGCTAATTATAGGAGGTATATAATGGCTACTGTTCAGGAAAAAATTGACTTAATGAATGCAAAGAAAGAGCATATCATGCAGGGGGGCGGTCAGGCCCGTATCGAGAAGCAGCATGCAAAGGGAAAACAGACTGCCCGCGAGCGCATCAACAAACTGTTCGATGAGGGAACTTTCGTTGAGCTCGATATGTTTATGAAGCATCGTTGCACGAATTTTGGTCAGGACAAAAAAGAACTTCCGGGCGAGGGTGTAGTAACGGGCTATGGTACGGTTGACGGCCGTCTGGTCTACGCTTATGCACAGGATTTCACCGTTGAGGGGGGATCTCTGGGGGAAAAACATGCGCATAAGATTTGGAAAGTTATGGACCTTGCCATGAAGATGGGCGCACCGTGCATCGGTATCAATGATTCGGGTGGTGCTCGTATCCAGGAAGCCGTTGACGCGCTGTCTGGTTATGGCGGTATCTTCTATCGCAATACGGCGGCATCTGGCGTAATCCCGCAGATTTCCGTAATCATGGGACCGTGCGCAGGTGGTGCGGTATACAGCCCGGCTATCACGGACTTCATTTACATGGTAAAGAACACCAGCCAGATGTTCATTACGGGCCCGGCAGTCATCAAATCGGTAACGGCCGAGGAAGTTACGGCTGAGGCTCTGGGCGGTGCTATGACGCATAATACGCGCAGCGGTGTCGCTCACTTTGCGGCTGAGGATGAGGACGACTGCATCAAGCAGATTCGGTACTTGCTTTCCTTCCTGCCGAGCAATAATATGGAAGATGCACCGGTCATGGAGACTGGCGATGATCCGGACCGTCAGGATGAGAGCCTGAACTCGGTAATTCCAGATAACCCGAACATGCCATATGATATGAAGGATGTCATCCGTTCTCTTGTTGATAACGGTGAATTCTACGAAGTACAGGAATTCTTTGCTACGAATATCATCTGCTGTTTTGCCCGTTTTGATGGCCGCAGCGTAGGTATCATCGCTAACCAGCCGAAAGTTATGGCAGGCTGCTTGGATGTCGATGCGTCGGACAAATCCGCCCGTTTCATCCGCTTCTGCGATGCCTTCAATATTCCGCTCGTCAACCTCGTTGATGTACCGGGCTTCCTGCCAGGTGTCAATCAGGAGCACAACGGCATTATCCGTCATGGTGCGAAGATGCTGTACGCTTACAGTGAGGCTACGGTTCCTAAAGTTACGGTCATTACCCGTAAGGCTTATGGCGGTTCCTACATCGCTATGTGTTGCCGTGAACTGGGCGCTGATCAGGTTATGGCTTGGCCGACGTCGGAAATCGCTGTTATGGGCCCGGCTGGTGCAGCAAATATCATTTTCCGTAAAGATCCGGACAAGGATGCTAAGACGGCAGAGTATGTTGAAAACTTCGCAACGCCGTATGTTGCCGCAGAGCGTGGCTATGTGGATATGGTTATTGAGCCGAAGGAGACGCGTCCGCGCATCATCACGGCCCTTAATGCACTGGCTAGCAAGCGCGAAGTTGGCCCGTCCAAGAAACACGGCAATATTCCGCTTTAAGCAAAGAGGTGCAAGTTATGAAAACCGAAGCAAAAGGCGTATCGCCTGAGGTAGTAGCCGCTATCACGGCTGCTGTTCAGATGATGATGTCGAATAAAGTTATCGCTGTACGCATCAAACGCAGCGACGTTTGGACATTGTCCGCTCGGGGCGGCTTGGTCAAACAGTTCTGATTGATTCCGAAGTAGAACGTAGTTGGAGGAATTCTTAATGAAAAAGTTCAATATCACCGTTAACGGCACGGCTTATGAGGTAGAGGTTGAGGAAGTAAAATCCGCAGCAGCTGCTGCTCCGAAAGCAGCACCGGCTCCGGCAGCACCGGCTGCTCCGAAAGCAGCACCGGCACCAGCAGCACCAGCTGCTCCGGCAAAGGCTGCTGTTGCAGCAGGTGCGGGTGAGCATTCCATCGATGCTCCGATGCCGGGCAAGATCGTAAAACTCGTAGCCAGCGAAGGCCAGGCTGTTAAAGCTGGCGAGACGCTGCTGATTCTCGAGGCTATGAAGATGCAGAATGAGATTGCTGCTGATGCAGATGGCGTTGTCAAAACGTTCAATGTAGCAGCTGGCCAGAGCGTAAAGGCACATGATTCGCTCGTAATTCTTGGCTGATTTGCTGAAGAACAGGCCTTCCCAACCGGGAAGGCTTTTTTGCTTGATAGGTGCTTTACGACAGGCAGAAGGAAAGCATTCACCGAAAGGAGTTTCCTGTGAAGAAATTAGCAATTATCGTATCTTTGCTGGTGCTGGTTTGTTTTGCCGTGACTGGCTGCAGTAAACCACAGCCGGCAGCCAGGAAGAATATTACCATTGTTACCTCCTTCTATCCCATGTATATCGATGTCATCAACATCACCAAAGATGTCGATGGGGTTGAGGTCATCAATATGACGAAGCCGCAGACGGGATGTTTGCATGATTATCAGCTGACCACGGAAGATATGAAAACGCTGGAAAAGGCAGATGTCTTGGTGGCAAATGGTGCTGGCATGGAAAACTTCTTGGAGAAGGCGGCCAAGCAGAATAAGAAATTAAAAATAATCGAAGCGTCAAACTATGACCACATTCAATTATTGAAGGATGGCGAGGAAGAGAACCCCCATGTTTGGACAGCTGTGACGTATGCCATTGATCAGGTAAAGGCAATTACGGTGCAGCTCTGTGAGGCGGATCCGGAGCATAAGGAACAGTACCGCAAGAATGCGCTGGATTATGTCATGAAGCTCGAGGCTTTGCGCAAGGAAATGCATGAGCAGCTGGACGATTTGCCTCATAAGGATATCGTGACGTTTCACGAGGCATTCCCGTATCTGGCCAAGGAATTCAAACTGAACATCGTAAGCGTGGTGGAACGTGAGCCGGGGACGGAGCCTACGCCACAGGAATTGGAGCAGGTTATCGCAAAGGTAAAGGCTATGCCGGTAAAAGTCCTCTTCACAGAGCCACAGTATTCTCCGGCGGCTGCCGAAACCATTTCTCGGGAAACAGGGGCAAAGATTTATACGCTGGACCCTGTGGTAACAGGAGAGGCAAGCCCAGAAGCGCTGGATGCATATATCGATGCGATGAAAAAGAATATGGAAGTGCTGAAGGAAGCACTTAAATAAACAAAGAGAGTGGAAGGATAGTTCCTGGTACAAAAGCTCGCAGACTCGAAAAGGAGTTTGCGGGCTTTTGGCCGTCTTGAGCGCAGTTAGGTAGACGGGAGATAGTGTGCCATCCCTTCGTCGTGTTGCACGTTGACGAGGGCGTGGTACAATTTGAGCCAGCCGTCGGCAAGGTTGAGTACTCTAGTGTAGGGCCAGCAGTTTGCAGCGCCTGAGACCGGTCATGAACTCAATCTGGGCGGCGGCAGGGGCGCGGAAACCTATTGCTATAATCTGGGCGGTTGTGAAGGACGACTGGCCCGCTGCGTCCAGATTCAGTTGGTAACAACGCTTTCGCTTGTTGACCTCGGCCACCGCGATCGCATCGTCAAAGTGCACGCGAGCTTCTGAGTGCTCAGGAATACCACCATGCCCGCCGTATTCGTCGAAGTGGGATTCATCGACAGCGACGATGTGGGGGCGTTGACACGATACGGGGATGCGATAGCAAGGGCGATCGCGCGGTGCATGACAGATTAGGGGCAGAAATCGATTGAAGTCCATTAGCGATGTTGCTAAAATAAAATCAGAAAGGTAATCTCTGACTGATGGCCGTAGGAATTTAGCTCCTATAGGATCAGTTATGGGGGTGCCTTTTTGCGTTGTAGATACTAGCATTGTTTTGGGGGGCTGTATGATAAAATAATTTCAATGGCTGGCCCTCCAGGTGCGACTCTGCTTTTGCAGCCCCCCCTGGTCTTGGAAGGGGCCAGTCGCTTTTGATATGGGCATTTTTACAAGTTGACTAGTCAAATGACTGGTCAATTCATTTTGTATAGAAACAAAAATATGTTCGAAAATACTACTATTTGATATTGCTATTGTTCCAAGGCTAGAATATAATTATATAACAGAAGATGTAAAAGGAGGATATTATGAGTTTTATTTCTGCGAAAGAGGCTGCGGCCAAATGGGGGATTTCTCAGCGACGCGTATCTACGCTATGTGCCGAGAAACGCATTAAAGATGCCGAAAGAGTGGGGAATGTATGGATTATTCCTGCTGATGCGGAAAAACCTATCGATGCACGTAGTTTGCGATATGTGGAGAAAAACGGTCAAGGGGTAAAACCTTTTTTAAAATGGGCTGGTGGAAAAAGCCAGCTTTTGCAGGAGATTTCTGCTTATTATCCTTTTGCTGACGGAATTTTTACCAAGTATGCAGAGCCATTTGTAGGGGGCGGTGCTGTCCTGTTTGACGTGCTGAATCAATTTGACTTGGAGGCCGTCTACATCAGTGACGTAAACCAGGAGCTTATCGGAGCTTATAAATCCATTCGGGATGATGTGGATGAGCTGGTAGCCTTGTTGCAAAAATATCAAGATGATTTTTGGCCGAAGGACACAGAGGATCGCAAGGCATACTATATGAAAATGCGGGCTCATTTTAATGAGCTGAAATTGGCTGGACGGGAGGCCGATCAGGTGGAACGTGCTGCCATTATGATTTTCCTCAACAAAACCTGTTTCAACGGTCTGTACCGGGTTAATAAGAAAGGGGCTTACAACGTGCCAATGGGCACCTATAAGCGGCCATTGATTTGTGATGAGGACAATTTGCGTGGCATTGCCGTAAAACTCCAAAATGTGGAGATTGTCTGCGGGGATTACCAACAGGTACGAGATTTTATTGACGAGCATACATTTGTATATTTCGATCCGCCTTATCGTCCGCTGACAGCTACGGCCAGCTTTACTTCCTATACGGTGGACTGTTTCAATGATGACGACCAGATAGCCTTGGCTAGGTTTGTTGATGAAATGGCGGCAAAAGGTGCCAAGGTGGTTGTGAGCAATTCCGATCCGAAAAATGCAGATGTGGAAGACTGGTTCTTTGATGAAATTTATGCTGCTCACAAAATCCGGCGTGTGTCGGCTAACCGCATGATTAATAGCAAGGCTGCAGCCCGGGGGAAGATAAGCGAACTTTTGATTTCCAATTTTTAACAAAAAGGAGATGTGGTTATGAAACGTGATTTTTCTCAGTGGTTGGAAGGTTTTCGAGCAAGTATTGCTGATTATGGCTATTATGTGGATTTTCCTAAGGTGTTTCGCAATGTGGATGATATCAAAGTAGAATTGAATATCTTAAATTCCTTGATTGGCTCACAGAATATCGAAGTGGATTTCAAAGAACTGCTTACGCGCTATCCAGAAGTTATAAAGTGCATTCCTCTGCTTTTGGCAGTGCGGGCCAATGAAATTTATGCTATGGATGAAGAAGGTGCTTTTTCCTATCAGTTTAAGAAGGCAAACCTTTCTTTGGATCAATATGCCGCTTTTATGCGTAAGACTGGCCTTTTTGAATTGTTGCAAAATCATATTATTGGCAATTTGGTGGATTATGCTACTGGTGTAGAAACTGGACTTGATTCCAACGGCAGGAAAAATCGTGGCGGCCATTTGATGGAAAATTTGGTGGAAAAGTTTATCCGCAATGCAGGCTTTCAGAGGGATATAAACTATTTCAAAGAAATGTATATCCACGAGATTGTGGAAAAATGGCAGATCGACCTTTCTGCTATTTCCAATCAGGGGAAAATGGAAAAGCGTTTTGATTACGTTGTCAAGACGAATAAGATGATTTATGGAATTGAAACTAATTTTTACGGTAGTGGCGGTAGTAAGTTGAATGAAACCGCCAGAAGTTATAAGACATTGGCCATGGAAAGCGATACCATTGATGGCTTTACCTTTGTATGGTTTACGGATGGTAAAGGCTGGACAAGTGCCAGACATAATCTTGAAGAAACTTTTGACGTACTGCCCTATATTTACAACATCAAGGATATGGAACAGGGGATTATGAATGAGGTGTTTGTCTGATGGCTAAGAAAATAACCAAGTGGGAGCCGGAAGACTTCGAGTTGGAAATGACTACTCATTGGACGTTCCCTAAGCGGGGGGACTGGGCCACCCATGATGCCAAGTGGCGGGGGAATTGGTCCCCCTATATCCCCCGCAATATTATGCTACGTTATTCTAAGGAGGGCGATTGTGTCCTTGACCAGTTCGCCGGGGGCGGTACCACGCTGGTGGAGGCCAAATTACTAAACCGTAATATTATTGGCGTGGACGTCAATGATGTGGCACTGGAACGATGTCGGGAAAAAATTGACTTTGAGCATGAAGGCGCTAATGGCAAGGTTTATCTGAAAAAAGGCGATGCTCGGAATTTATCGTTTATCAAAAACGATCATGTAGATCTTATCTGCACGCATCCTCCTTATGCTGATATTATCAAGTATAGTGAAGATATCGAAGAAGACATGTCCCGATTGAAGATTGCTGATTTTCTGGAAGAAATGAAAAAGGTAGCCAGTGAATGCTATCGGGTACTCAAAAAAGATAAGTTCTGCGCTATCTTAATGGGAGATACTCGAAACAAAGGATGCATGGTGCCTATGTCCTTTGATGTGATGAAGATTTTTGAAGATGCTGGCTTTACGTTGAAGGAGCTCATTATTAAAGAGCAACATAACTGTCGAGCGACAGGGTATTGGAAAACAAATAGTATAAAATATAATTTTTTACTCATTGCTCATGAGTATTTATTTGTATTTAGGAAATGAATTTGAATAAGAGAATTAAAATTTGAGATTAGGGTGAATAAAAGTTATGAGTATTGAAGCAATGAAAAATGTCGCTGCATATAGGGCGTGGTTAGAAACAGATACGAGAAAAGATTTTCTTGAACCATTTGTAGATTTAACAAGATATTATATTTTTACTGATAATAAAAATACATACACGATAGATGATTTGTGTTGTGGGGTAAAAGAAAAGTATGGAATAAATATCCCCGTTATGCCTATGAAAAAAATAGTTGGTAAAATCATAGCGAAAGATGTTCTTGAAATAA
Organism: uncultured Selenomonas sp.; assembly: GCA_945494195.1. Classification (GTDB taxonomy): domain Bacteria; phylum Bacillota; class Negativicutes; order Selenomonadales; family Selenomonadaceae; genus Selenomonas_A. The sequence continues at coordinate 18,711 of CALYVJ010000005.1, forward strand.
TACCGGATAAATACCGAGTGAAAAATAGAATAGGCATTGAGGATGATTATAGAAAATTTAAAGAGGAAAATAATAAAATCATTACTGCTTATGATGATGTGACAAAAGCATGTTTTGATTATATAAAGGATAAGTTTGATGATGAAACAAAATATGATGATTTAATAAAAGAATTTAACAGATTTATTCGAGAGCTAGTCCCTGAATACGACATAAAAGTTCAGAATAATAGAACTAATACAAGAAATTGGAATTACCAAATAAGTAGGTTTATAGATGAAAAGTGTAAAAGCAACAAATATGAAACAATTATAAAGAAACTTATGGTAGGAGAGTTGCTTTCTTCAATAATTGGTATTACCCAAACGTATAAAATAGAACAATTTAGGAAAACAAAAATTATTATCGATACACCTATCGTCTTGCGTATTTTG
>CALYVJ010000006.1 GCA_945494195.1 uncultured Selenomonas sp.
TTTTTTGCACATGAAAAAGGACTGCTGCACGTCACATTACGTGCAACAGCCCCTTCTACGAATTTATGTCAATATAAAGGGATTGTTCACAGACCCTTTTGGGTCAACACATCACGGCAAACGAAGCGGTTTTCCCGCCACATAACGGGCAGTGATATCTTCAGAAGAACCATGATAGATAAAATATTGCCAACGCTCCGCCACGGAATGTTCCGCTAGCGCTTTCGGGGTCTTTACCACCAGAAAATCGGCATCGTAATCCGGTTCAAAGCTTCCTACCTTACCGAAGAAGGCTCCGCCTCCCTTGGTGGCCAAGTAAAACGCTTCGGGCAATGTCAGGGCCTTTTCCTCGGGATAATCCATCGCCCGCACCTTGGAAACCTGTATAGCCCGCACAATGACATGGGGCATAAACAGGTCGTGGCCAGCCCCCACATCACTGCCCAAGGCCACCTTGGCCCCAGCCTGCAGGAATCTGCGGACCGGCATGATACCGCTGGTAAGATTCAGATTGGATTCCGGACAAAAAACAGGATATACGCCCCGACTGACCATCTCTTGGATTTGGGCATCGTTCATATGAATGCAATGCGCCATCAGCGTCGGCGTATCTCCATAAAGACCAAAATGTTCATATACCTTCGGGTACTCACGGATTTTGGGAAAAAGCTCTGCTACCCACTGGATTTCCGCTTTATTCTCAGATAGATGCGTCTGCACCGGAAGGTTTTCCCGTTTTGCCAGCGCCCCGAGTTTCTGCAAGAGCTCCGGCGTAACGGAGGGCGCAAACCTTGGGGTAAGGATTGGCCGCACCAGATCCGTCCATACCGGTGCCTTGACAAACCGCTCTGTTTCCGCTAACGAATCGGCACTTGTCTCACGCAGATAATCCGGCGCATTGCGGTCCATATTTACTTTGCCCACATAGGCCCCGAGACCGCGCTCTGCCAGTTTCTTGGCGAGTATTTCCGCGCCCTGGCGATGAATGGTTCCATAAACGGCCGACCGGGTTGTACCGCACTTGGCCAGCTCGGCTGCAAAATCCCCATAGACCTGTTCGGCATAGGCAGTATCTGAAAATTTCCGTTCCTCGGGGAACGTATACTTCTCCAGCCACTCCAAAAGGGCCTCATCCATCCCCAAGCCAATCTGCCGGTATTGGGCAGCATGGACATGCAGATCGCAAAAGCCTGGCAGGATGAGCTTTCCGCGGCAATCCTGTTTTTTCCAGCCCTCATAGTCCTGCGGCAGCTTATCATAAGCGCCCTGTACCTTTCCTTCATTTACCACCAGATAGCCCTGGGGCAGAATCTTGGCCTCCCCGCAGGCCGGCGTATAAACGATATCGCCTTGCACGACATAATTCCGCGGCGCTGCACCTGCAGCCGAAAACAACGTCAGGCAGCAAGCCCAAAGGACTAAACCACTCCCCTTAATGTTCCACTTCATACCTTCGCCTCCTTCATCTCCCCCCAAAGGAGTTACCCTAATATTCAAGACAGGCTGTACATTTTCCTGCACAGCCTGTCCTGATTGTTCTTCTATTATCCTTTAGCCGAAACTTCGTTATAGACATCCTTGAGCAAGGTTTCCTTGCGAAGTTCCCGGCACTCGCAGTGGCGGTCATTGGCATCCACATGGCGAATAGTTTCCAGAATGATTTCGCCAATCATCGGGGCATCGTCATAGAAGATGTCCGACATATCCTTATGGGACCATTTCTCGCGGATTCCTTCGCCGTAATTTACCGTGAAGTAAAGGCCGGCATAGCAGGCACCAATTTCCCGGGCCAGATAGACCTCCGGCGCAATGCTCTGGCCGACGATATCGGCATGACCATTCATCATGGCAACTTCCGCGGGGCTCTCAAAATGACGGCCATCGGTTACGGCATAGGTACCGCGGATAAATACCCGGCCATCAAAGCGTTTTTTCGTCGATTCGATGAGAGCCTGCCGCATCTCGGGGCATAGTGCATCCCGCATGATCAAGAGATACCGGCCATCCAGCATGACATCCTTGCGGACCGAAAGGTCGAGATAATCATCGGGAATGATGAAATCCCGTAGATCCAGCAGCTTGTTGACGGTACCGACACCACCCTCGGAGATGATGCGCTTAACCCCAGCTTCGCGGAACGTCCAGAACACCTGGCGGCTGGCATCGGCCCGGGTTACCCCCGAGCGCCAGCCATGCATCTTGACGGTCAGCACCCGCTTTTCCCCCACCCGGAACAGGCGGATGGCCGGACTCATGCCATAGGGAGTATCAAAATGCAGGTTATCCGCCAAAATCTCCACATCTTCATCCGGCAGATTGGCCGGAAAATTGCTCGAAAGGGTCCCCGAGCCGCCCACAACGGCATAATCAGCTTTCGGAATCTTGATTTCATTCATAATTTATCTCCTCAGAACCGGCGGATCACGTTGTATTCCGTATCACGCTGGGCTGGCTGCTTGCCAGCACCGCGGATCAAGTCCGCCATCTTGTTGATACTCATCTCGTAATTTGTGCCAGCGGCGCGCACGACGTTTTCCTCCAGCATGATGCTGCCCAAGTCATCAGCACCAAAACCCAGCGTCAGCTGGCCGATGCGTTCGCCCTGAGTGACCCAAGATCCCTGGATATGCTTGATATTATCCATATAGAGGCGCGTCATCGCAAGGGTCTTCATGTAATCCCAGCCGCTGGTCTTTTCACCGCCAAGCTCCGTATTGCCCGGCTGGAAAGTCCAGGTGATGAAGGCGCGGAAGCCGCCGGTCTTGTCCTGCAGGCGGCGAATTTTTTCCATGTGCTCCATGCGCTGAGCCATCGTCTCCCCAAAGCCAATGACCATCGTAGCCGTACTCTCCATGCCGATGGAATGGGCACACTCCATGACATGGAGCCAGTCCTCGGTCATGATTTTCTTCGGGCTGACGCGTTTGCGAACCTCATCCACCAGGATTTCTGCACCGCCTCCCGGCAGGCTGTCAAGGCCTGCCTCCTGCAGCCGCTTTAACGTATCTAACACCGTCAAGCCTGCCTGCTGGGCAAAATACTGAATCTCCGTCGCCGTGAAGGAGTGGATCATAATCGAGGGGAATTTCTGCTTGATAAGCCGCAGCATCTTCTCATAGTAATCCAGTCCCAAATCCGGGTAAAGCCCTCCCTGGATCATGACCTGGGTGCCACCGCACTCCACCGTCTCCCGGACTTTTTCTAGAATTTCCTCATAGGTCAATAAATATGCATCCTTGTGTTCCTTGCGCCGGAAAAAAGCACAGAACTTGCACTCATTCTTGCAGACGTTAGTATAGTTTATATTGCGGTCCACAATGAAGGTGACCGTATCGTCAAACAATTTGCGGCGCGCGGCATCTGCCTGCTGGCCGAGCTCAATCGGGTCGCCATGCAGCAAAAGCTCTTCGCCTTGCTTCGGAGTCAATCGCATCTTTATCCCTCCGCAATCTCGTGGTAAAAGGTATCGCGCTCTACCGGCTCGTACCCCGTTTCCCTTATCATCTTTTCCAGCATAGCCCGGGTAATGCCTGTATTGGTCTTGGCCCCTGCCGCATGGATGATTTTCTCCTCACCAATGGTACCATCCAGATCATCAGCACCAAAGCCCAAGGCCAGCTGAGCAATGGGCATCGTCAACATAATCCAAAAGGCCTTGATATGATCGATGTTATCGAGAATCAAGCGGGAAAGAGCCATCATCTTCATATCTTCCCAGGAGCCGGCGCGCTTTAATTGCTGTTCTTCCCCGAGCTTCGTATTCCCCGGATGGAAGGGGAACAACATGAACGCCTGAAAGCCCTTGGTCTCATCCTGGATATCCCGCAGCGTAAAGAGGTGCTGCAAGCGCTCGCGGATGGTTTCCACATGGCCGTACATGATGGACGCATTCGTGCGGATGCCAAGGCTGTGTGCCGTCTTCATGGTCTCTATCCATTCAGCCGTCGTGGCCTTTTGGGGGCAAATGATCTGACGGACGCGGTCCGAAAGGATCTCAGCCCCGCCGCCCGGCAGGCTGTCGAGACCAGCTGACTGCAGAATCTCCAGCACCTCGCGAACAGGCTTGCCCGTCAGCTTCGAAAAATTCACGATTTCCACCGGTGTAAAGGCCTTTACATCAACCTGAGGCAAAGCTTCTCTGACCTGCCGGACAACATCAACATAATAGTCGAAGGGTTTGTCCGGATGAAGGGCCGAGACGATATGAACCTCGGACAGATTGCGGACCTTTTTGGCATCCGCCAAAATCCTGTCAATATCCTCATGCTCCAGCGTAAAGCCGCGCTTATCGCCATCTTCTACCTGAAACGCACACAGCGGGCAATTTGCACTGCAAATATTGGTGAGATTGATATGACGATTGACGGTATAAAATACTTTCCTGCCGCTCTTTTTCTCCTTGGCCTTGCGGGCGCACTGCGCCAAAAACAGAATATCGTTATCTTCATATAATGCCAGCGCATCCTCCAGCGTCAAACGCTCGCCAGACGCCGCCTTAGCACGGGCCGTTGCTATTTTATCGTTCATGCCTTTTCCCTCTTCGCTTTCTTCCGCTCCCCAGAAAGCCTGTCACTCGTATTGCTTGATGATATTGAAATTGCAATCACAGGACGCCGGAATTCTCCCAGCTTCTTTGACGATGCGGATGATCTGGTTCTCTGAAAGGGCCGTCGGGCTCGTAGCCCCGGCATCGTGCAAAATGGTTTCCTTATGAACCGTTCCATCGATGTCGTTAGCCCCAAAGCCCAAGGCTACCTGTGCCACCGGAACCGTCAACATGACCCAATAGGCCTTGATATTGGTGAAATTATCCAGCATCAGGCGGGAAATTGCCATCGTGCGCAAATCATCCCACATGCTGGTCTGCTTGACGCTCTTGCCCAACTCCGTATTTTTCGGCAAGAACGGGAAACAGATAAAGGTCTGGAACCCACCGGTTTCATCCTGCAGCTCCCGCAAACGCAGCAGATGATCCACCCGTTCCTCCAGCGTCTCGATATGACCATAGAGCATGCTGGCATTCGACTTGATGCCGAGTTTATGGGCCGTACGAGCCACTTCCAGCCACTGGTCAGCCGTTGCCTTGTTCGGACAAAGCTCCCCCCGGACCCGGTCGGAAAGGATCTCGGCACCGCCGCCAGCAATGGCCTGAAGACCACCTTCGTCCCGCAGGCGGATCAGCACTTCTTCGATGGACAAGCCCGAAATCTGCGCAAAATGCGTAATCTCAACCCCGGTAAACCCCTTCATATATAAATGAGGAAATGTTTCGTGGAGTGCTTTGACAATCCCGAGATAATGCTCGAAGGTCCAAGTCGGATGCAGGCCGCTGACCACATGAAGCCCCGCCAAATCCGGGTCCTTCATAGCGTCACGGACTACGGCCAGCGCCTGCTCCTTGCTCATGGAATAGGCACCCTTATCCTCCAAATCGCGGCCAAACGCACAGAACTTGCATTTCGACGTGCAAACATTGGTGAGATTCACGTGACAATTGACGTTATAGTAGACAATATCGCCGCATTTCTTTTTGCGGACATGATCTGCCATAGCTCCCAGCCAGGCAATATCCGGGCAATGGAACAGCCGGATCCCATCTTCGCGGCTAAGCCGCTCCCCCTTCAGGATTTTCTCTTCTATATCCTTGTAGTTTTCCGCTGCTAACACTACATTCCCTCCAAAATGTACAATTCATATCTTCTAATTATAGCATCTATCCGTAACATTTGCAGTTATTTATCGCATTCCCAGGGACTTTAATCAAAAAATAATAGTTTGCTTAATCAACTTTTAACAGCCTGCTACTTGTTTTCTAAAGCAATCCCATTATACTGTTAACTGTAGTCAGGAAAGACACAAACACAAGTCTCTAAGGACGGAGGCGCTGATAAACAACGCGGCCGCCGGTAATCCATGAACCGGCTCCACAACAAAGGAGATGTGTGTAATGTTCAAAAAAAGAAGTCTGAAAATCACAGCTATCACCCCAAGAAGTATTCCGAGGGTGACCGCAACACCGCTGTCATCGCTGGCGCAGTAGCGGGTTATTTCATCGCCAAAAACACCTGATTACAGTTTCCCCAACTTCCTATTTTTCTCTAATTTTTTCCCTAAATTTCTCACTTTCCCAAAAAATAGAACAAAAATGTGCCAAAGACCGTTGCCCGCTTTCCCCGCAGGCAGCGGTCTTTTCATCATGCTATGACCTTTTTCCACAGGACTTCTGTCCTAACCAGTTTGCTTAATCAACTTCTAATCTTATTCCTATTGTTTTTTAAAACTGCCTCAGTATACTATTACATGTAGTCAGGAGATACCTGATACCGACAACCTACGGTAATTCTTCTTCCCCAGAAGGATTTACATACATTCGATTCCTAAATCTCTAATTCTCTCGAAAAAAGAGACATGCCCCACAGCATGTCTCTTTTTTCTATTACAGATATTCTTCAAAGCACTCCATGTCCAGCACACGGATATGCTTTCCCTCGACCGCCAGGATTCCCTCCCGGTGCATCGCCGACAGTTCCCTTGACAGGGAAGGCCGCGTAGCCGCCAGATAAGCGGCCATATACTCACGGCTGATGGAAAGCTCCACGCTCCCATCCTGCCCCAAGTTCTGGAACAGAAAGCGGACGATTTTTTCCCGCAGGCTGCCACTGGCCAGGACTTTGATCTTGCCCTGCATGAAATAAGCCTTGCGGGCAAAAATGCGCATGAGATTCTGTTGGACCATCAAGGCGCTTTTCGACATGACGCCACCGGCACCGAAGCGCAGCAAGTGGCTGGAAATCTCCAAAACCTTCGACTGGGTCACAGACTCTACATACATATCGTAGGGCTGCTCCAAAACATCGTAGACCTCGCCGAACATGTCCCCAGCTTCGTTGATTTCCGACAGGAAAATCTGCCGTCCGGAAAAAGTATCCTTTAGAATATGTACCTCGCCAGCCAGCAAAATATAAATACAGTGGGGCATATCCCCATCGTGAAAGACGATATCCCCCTTACTGTATTCCCGGACGCGCACCTGGGAAGACTCAAGCAGCTCGCGAATCTCCGCTGCCCCCATGCCGGCGCAAAGGGTGCCTTTCTGCAGCACCGCAATCAGCTTCTCTTTATCCTGCCCCATTCTTATTCCTCGATGAGAATCTTTTCAATCTCGACCACATACATCGTATGATAGTCGTTGTTGTTCCACTTTTCATCGCTGGCTTTGTCCAGGAAGCATTTCTGCTCCATCTCCTGTGCATAAAGCTTGCGACAGAACATCGTTACCCGCGCTTCCTCGAAATAGGTCATGCCGTTCTCATGCTTGACCGTCAGCCCGGATTTTGCAATCTTGTCCTCATCCCGGCCCGAAACCGTACCGAAGTAACTCATCATCTTGCGGCGATCCTCTTGGAAGACAGACAGCGTAAAGCCGTCGGCTTTATCCACAAACTGCTTCGTATAGCGGCTCGGACGAATGAAGACAAAGGCCACGGGTTTGCCCCAGAGGATGCCCATGCCGCCCCAGGAAGCCGTCATGGCATTGGATTTTCCGTCTGCTTCGCCAGTGACCAGCATCCATTCCTTGCCGATAACCTGAAATACATTTTCGTTAAACTCTTCGGGTTTGATTTCTTTTACTGCCATTTGCTATTCTTCCTTTCCTCGTCAAAGCCATCATCCACATTTTTATACAAGAAATCCACAAAACATTGTAGTTATCCACAGTTCTGCCGTGGATATCCTCAACATTTTGTGGATAAGTTGTTCTTATTCGGTATTATTTATCCGATTTCAAGGCATCCTCCAGGGTATGCCATGCCAGTACCGCACATTTGACGCGGGCCGGCATATGAGCGACGTTTTTAAGCGCCAGGGCCTCATCCAGTTCCTCCAGCTCCTCTTCGTCGGTTATCTCTCCCTTAATCATGCTGATGAACTTCTGCGCCAAACCACGGGCTTCCGCCACGGATTTGCCGCGAATCAGTTCGGCCATGATATCCGTGCTGGCCTGGGAAATCGCGCAGCCAACGCCGGTGAATGCGGCCTCTTTGACTACGCCGTCTTCCACATTGAGCTCCAGCGTGATTTCGTCGCCGCAACTGGGGTTGTGCCCCTTCATCGTGCAGGTCGCACATGCCAGGTGGTGTTTGTGGTCCGGGTTGCGGCTGTGCTCCCCCAGTACCTCGGTATATACATCATCAAGCGCCATAGCCAAGAACACCTCTTACTTTCTTCAATGCGGCAATCCAACGGTCGATATCTTCCCGCGTATTATACAGGTAGAAACTGGCGCGGCAGCTTGCATTCTGCTGGAGATACCGATGGAGGGGCTGGGCACAATGGTGACCAGCCCGGACGGCTACGCCGTCATTGTCGAGAATCGTCGCCACATCGTGGGGATGTACATCCTTGATGTTGAAGGCAATGATCCCCGTCTTGTTATCCAGCTTGCTGTCGCAGCCATAGAGTTCGATATAAGGCAGCTCCCGGAGCTGCGGCAGAGCATAGTCGACCAGGTCCTTTTCAATGGCCTCAATGCGGTCGAAGGTGATGCCCTCAAGGTAGTCAATAGCCGCCGTAAGGCCAGCTGCACCACCGACATTCTGGGTGCCAGCCTCGAACTTAGCCGGCAATTCGGCCCAGGTGGATTCCTGTTCCTGCACGTATTCAATCATATCACCACCGCGCAGGAAGGGTTCCATGGCATCGAGAATCCCGTACTTGCCATAGAGAACACCGATGCCCATAGGCGAAAGCATCTTATGCCCCGAGAAGGCAAAGAAATCGCAGTCGAGGTCCTGAACATCCACCGCCATATGGGCCACACTCTGGGAGCCATCCACGATGCAGACCGCACCAACGCTGTGAGCCTTTTTGACAATCGACTTCACATCATTTTTGAGGCCCAGCACGTTGGATACCTGGGTCACAGCGACAATCTTCGTACGCTCGGTGATCTTGGTCTCAATATCCTCCTCCGAGAGGTTGCCGTCTTCCTGCAGATAGATGTATTTGAGCACAGCGCCCTTGGTCTTGGCCACGAACTGCCAGGGAACCAAATTGCTGTGATGCTCGGAAATGCTGATGACGATTTCATCCCCAGCTTCCACATGCTGAAGCCCATAGCTGTAGGCCACCAGGTTCAATGCCTCGGTGGCATTTTTCGTGAAGATGATCTCTTCCGGGCGGCCCGCCTTGATGAACTGCGCCGTGCGCTTGCGGGCCGACTCATAGATATCCGTAGCCTTCACCGACAGGGCATAGGCCCCACGATGGGGGTTGGCATTACAACCGCCATAATAGCCGCAAATGGACTGAATCACCTGATGCGGCTTCTGGGTCGTTGCGCCATTATCGAGATAGGCAATATGCTTGCCATCGATTTCTCCGTTCAACAGGGGGAAATCCTTGAGAAATTCCTGTGCATCAGCCATTTGCCAGCCTCCCCATCAATACCTTGTCAATCTCCGCTTTGAGCCCCTCGTCTTCAATGCGGTCCAAGACCGGATGGAAGGATGCCTCCACAATCAAGCGCTGGGCATCGGCCATATCGAGGCCACGGCTCATGAGATAGAACAGTTTTCCTTCGTCAATCTTGCCAACGCTTACGGCATGGTGGCCATCCACGTCATCCTCATGGGAGAGCATGACCGGAACGCTGCGGTTGCGAACCGTTGGCGAAAGCAGGACCACTTCCTCATTCTCGCGGCCCACAGATCCCTTGGAACCTTCGAGGAAGTCCAAGGTGCCGCGGAATATCTTATCGCTGGTTCCTAACAGTGCACCACGAACCTGCATGTTGGCATCGGTGCGGCGCCCCTTCTGGCGAATAACGTAGTTGAGGTCGATTTTGCTTTCGCCATCACCGAAATAAAGCCCCCAAATATCACTGACGCTGTCATCGCCAGCCATATCCACCGTAAGCTCGGCCGCCGTATGACGGGCACCAGCCTCCACCGTAGTATAGCTGAATTTAGCCCCCTTGCCCACGTAAACTTTCACGCGGCTGGTAGCTGCCGTATCATCAGGCACCAGCTGCGCATTCACCAGATGCAGCTCACCACCGTCGGCGATATGTACCTGTACTTCCAGCTGGCCGCCCTCGCGGTTTACCAGGACAACTTCCTCCTTCTGTCCGGCTTCCACGAGAATCTGTTGTTTCTTTACGTTATCACTGAGGTTTTCCGGAACCCGGGCTTCATTGACGCCCAGCCAGCGCCAGGTGCGCATCGGAATCTCAGAAAAAATTTTATCATCCATTAGCCGATAGTCCCTTCCAACTCGATATTTACCAGGTTATTCATCTCCAGAGCATACTCCAGCGGCAGCTCCTTGGCGATTGGCTCCACGAAACCGCGGACAATCATAGCCCGGGCTTCTTCTTCATCGATGCCGCGGCTCGTGAGGTAGAAAATTGCCTCATCACTGATGCGGCCGATTTTTGCCTCATGGCCGATATCCGCCTCATCGCCCTCGATATCCATGACCGGTAGCGTATCGCTGCGGGAAAGGTTATCCAGCATCAGTGACTCACAGTTGACCGAACATTTAGCAAAGGGGGCGTTCTTCGTGACCTTGACCGCACTACGGTAGGTTGCCATGCCACCAGCCTTCGAAATCGTACGGGTGTTGATATTCGCTGACGTATGGGGTGCGGCGTGGATGACGCTGGCACCGGTGTCGAGATTCTGCCCCTTCGAAGCAAAAGTAACGCCCGTGAATTCACAGCGGGCATTTTCCCCGTGCAGGACACTGCATGGATAGAGACACGAAATATGGGAACCAAAGGAACCAGATACCCATTCGATGATGCCGTCTTTTTCCACCAAAGCACGCTTCGTATTGAGGTTCATCATGTTGCGGGACCAGTTCTCAATGGTGGAATAACGAAGTCTTGCCCCGTCTTTGACGAAGAGTTCCACGCAGCCGGCATGAAGGTTCGTGACATTGTGTTTCGGAGCTGAGCAGCCTTCGATAAAGTGCAGGCTTGCCCCCGGCTCCACGATAATCAGCGTGTGCTCGAACTGGCCAGCACCAGCTGCATTGAGACGGAAATAGCTCTGCAGCGGCATCTCCACATGGACGCCAGCCGGCACATAGACGAAGGAGCCTCCCGACCAAACTGCACCGTGCAGGGCCGCAAATTTATGATCCTTAGGCGGGACCAGCGTCATGAAGTATTCTTTGACGATTTCTTCATGTTCGCGGACAGCCGTTTCCATATCGGTGTAGATGACGCCCTGCTTGACCATGTCTTCCTGAATGGAATGGTAAACGACCTCCGAATCGTACTGCGCACCGACACCGCCCAGCGACGTCTTTTCGGCTTCCGGGATGCCCAGGCGATCAAAGGTATCCTTGATATCCTCCGGCACCTCTTCCCAGCTGCCGGTCATTTTAGCGTCCGGCTGCACATAGGTGACAATGTCATCCATATGCAGTTCCTCAAGGCTCGGCCCCCAAGTGGGCAGCTCCAGGGAATTATATACTTCCAAAGACTTCAAACGGAAATCCAGCATCCACTGGGGCTCATGCTTGCGCGTAGAAATGTCGCGGACAACGTCTTCCGTCAAGCCGCTGTGGGCTTTGTAAACGGAACGGTCTTCATCTTTGATGTCATAGAGCGTGCGCTCGATATCTTCAATATATGTTTTCTTCTTCTCTGTCATCAAAAACGCCTCACTTTGCCTCGTTCTGCGCGTCAAGGATATGGGTGAAACCACGGCTGTTGATATCCTCGATAAGTTCAGCACCACCCTCTTCGACAATCTGGCCGTTCATCAAGACATGAACCTTATCCACTTTGAGTTTCTCAAGGATACGGGTATTATGCGTGATAATCAGGCAGCTGTTGTCTGCGTTGTGGAACTTGGCCACACCTTCCGATACAATCTGGACTGCATCCACATCGAGGCCAGAATCCGTCTCGTCCAGCAAGGCCAGTTTCGGCTGCAGCATCAAGAGCTGCAGGATTTCATTGCGCTTTTTCTCACCGCCGGAAAAACCAACATTCATATAACGCTGGGCGTACTCCGGTTTCATCTTGAGCTCCTGCATCTGGGCCTTGAGCTCCTTGCGGAACGGAACCAACTTGACTTTATCGCCCGTGATGGTCTGTTTCGCCGTGCGGATCATATTCTCCACCGTGATGCCCGGAATCTCCTCCGGGGTCTGGAAGGACAGAAAAAGGCCCTTGCGCGCACGCTCAAAGGTCTTGAGGCCGCTCATATCCTCGCCTTCGAATTCCATGGTACCACTGGTTATCTGATATTTGGGATGTCCCATAATGATATTCATAAGGGTAGACTTCCCGGAGCCATTTGGCCCGAGGATAACATGTACTTCCCCTTTATTAACGGAAAGATTCAATCCTTTAAGGATTTCTTTGTCCTCCACACCAGCATGGAGATCCTTGATTTCCAAAAGCTTCTCTGCCATTATATAAACTCTCCTTTTAATGAAGCAAACTCAATTTACGTTAATCCTTAGTGTTTTACTCGGGATTGATGATTTCATTGTAGGTGGTTTCATGCGAAAAGTCAATAGCAAGCATCCCATACTATAAATAAAAAGCATAATTGATAACTATTTTCACAGCAACAACAACCCCGGTGTTTTTCCCTGACGGAAGGAAATAATCCCATTGACAAGAATATATCTTATAGTATTATTAGAGAGATTTTATTTTACCAATCAAATCCAACGGATCATTAGGAGTGATATTATGGGCCATGCCAAAAGATGGTATTGCCACATTACCACATTACTGCTCGTGCTGAGCCTTATAACGTTTATCTCCCCCACCGCCTCCGCCTATGAACGTCCTGTTCTGCGCGTAGGTTTTTCGCATGCCATCAACTATCTGAGCCGTGACGAAAAAGGATTTTATCATGGCATGACCTATGAGGCGTTGGAAAGCATCGCTACCTATATGAACGTCACCCTGGAGTATGTGCCGGGAACACAGGCAGAAAACCTGCAACGGCTCCATCAAGGAACCATCGATCTCATCGCTTGTGAAGAGGTCTCCCAGAATTTACTCCCGCCCCCCGCTCTGACTACACCACCAGCTGGTACCGTCTCGATTCCGCTCGGTTATGGGATTGGCTGGCTGCTCCTCAGCGATCAGCGGCCAGAGCTGGCAGAAAATATCCTGACGAATCAAAAAGCCCTCAACTCTATCGATCCCTTATTCGGGCTGCATTTATTAGAGAAATATCGCGAAACAGGTGGTGCCTCCCTCGAACTAACCGCCGAGGAAAAGGCATATCTGCAAACGCATCCGGTCATTCATGCGATGGCCTCCCCAGGACAGCCGCCTTATACCTTCTTCGACCAGGCCGGCACCCATCAGGGCGTCATTGCCGAAATCATGAATATCATTGCTGCCGATTTAGGCATCACGATTGAAATCGGTGCAGAAACCGACCAAGCGCAGATGATGGAACACCTTACGCGCGGAGAAATCGACTTCGTAACAGATTTCTATTCTGACTATAACTGGGCCCATCAGCATAATGCGAATCTGACGATACCCTATCTGACACTCAACTACGTGGCCGTCCTGCGCAAAGACCAACCGCTGCCAGAAAAACCGGTTGTTGCCTGCCCGCACGATCATTTCTATACCCATGATTACATCGAGAAAATGTACCCGGCCTCACAATTGCGCTACTATAACAATGTGGCGGAATGCATGGCTGCCGTCAACAACCGGGAAGCCGACATGACGCTGGTCAAGGCGATTACCGCGCAAAGCGATATCTACCAGGGCAACTATTATAACCTTTACATCACCGGCAATGTCGTATTCTCTCACGATGTCGCCATAGCTGTCAGCGAACAGGCCGACCCGATGCTCCTCCATATCCTCAATAAGGAAATCGCGCATCTTTCCCAGCAGCAAATCTCCAGCATCATCAACCGCCAGATTTATGCAATCCAAGGCAAGGATACCTTCCAATCGCTGATCTATCGCAACCCTATCGGATCGCTGTTTTTCATCAGCAGCCTGCTCTTGGCGATAATCCTCACCCTGCTGCTCATCATGCATCTGCGCCATAAGCACAGCGAAGAGCTCTATCGCGAGGCGCATTACATCAAAGAAATCCAAATGTACAATATCCGCTGGTTTACACAAAAACTACCAGAAAACCTCGCCAAATATGACGTACAGCGGAAGCAGGGACAGCTGTTCCTGATGGTTCTATCCGCCCAACGCATTGCCTTCATGCATGAGCTTTACAGCCGCAAGACCTTCAATACCGCTTTGCACGAACTGATTGTCCGCATCCGGCAAGATAATCCCTGGCTGCTCATCGATGCAATTTCCGGCGATCTATTCAATTTGATCATCCTCTGCCAACTGCCGCCAGGGCTGACAATGGAACAGGCCGCGCAGAAAATTGCAGCTGAGGCCAGCACCTGTATCATCAACGATATGCCAACTACGGTACATTATCATATTGGCCTTTACGCCATTCCCCCAGCTGGCTCACTTAACCCAGAACGCCTCATCGACTGCGTAATGCTCGCCCATATGGAAAGCGTTGCCAGTCACGAAACCACCACCTATAACGAATCACTGCACGACGAACTGCTCAAACAAAAACAGCTGGAAAACCTCATGGACAAAGCGTTGCAAAACGGCGAATTCCAGGTCTACCTGCAGCCGAAATACGACTTGCAAACCTACGAAGTCCTGGGCGCCGAGGCCCTCGTACGCTGGCAGAGTCCTGAGCTTGGCTTCCTGGCTCCCACTGCCTTCATGGACCTCTTCGAGCATAATGGCTTTGCCATCCCACTCGATTACTATATGCTCGAAACCATTTGCCGCTACCAGCAGGAACGCATTGCCAAAGGTGCCACTGTCCTCCCCATTTCCGTCAACCAGTCCGGTCTGCACTTTACCGAAGAAAATTATCTCAAGCGCATGCAGGCCATTGCGGATACCTATCAACTGCCCCAGGGCTGTCTTGAACTAGAAATCACCGAAACCGCTTTTATCGACTATCAATCCCATGATACCCGCGACGATGCTGAGACGATTATCAACCGTCTCAGCCAACTGGGCTTCATCCTGTCCATGGACGATTTCTGTACCGGCTATTCATCCATTGCCATGCTGCAGAATCTCCCCATGGACGTCATGAAAATCGATCGGCAAATGCTGCTGACCGCGGAAAAATCGCCGCGCGCACGGACTATCCTGCACCATATTCTGAAACTCGGACAGAGCCTCCATATGAAGGTATTGACCGAAGGCATCGAGACCAAACAACAGGAAGAACTGTTGCTTTCCTTAGGCTGCCGCCTAGGACAGGGCTTCCTGTTTGCCGAGCCGATGCCTTTGGAGGAATTCGACGACTTCCTTGCTCGCCATACCCAAAAATCGTAAAAGGGGTTTTACCATGCACTTTGTTCAGAAGCTATGCCATATCTTGTTGTGCCTAGCCGTGCTGGTGGCTCTGCCTGCACACAGCACGGCAGAACCCCCAGCCTATCAGACCATCCGTATCGGGGTCGCTAACGATAGGCGCCCGGGGTCTGCCAATGATGCGATCCGGCTGATGGCCAGCTATAACAGCAGCTTTTTAGCGGAAATCGCCAAAATCACCCATTGGCAATACGAATACTACCACGGCACGGCCTCCGACTGCCTTCAGCGGTTGCGCGAGGGTCAGCTCGATCTCATCGCACCAGTCAGCGACGCCGGCTTTCCGCCAGGAGAATACCTATTTTCCAATGGACATTCCTGCGCGGCAATTTTAGGACTGTACACCGACGAAAACGACATGCAGATCACTGCCGACCGCGGCGCCACCCTTGATGGTGCTACCATCGGCGTCCTTAACAGCAACGACCTCAAAAATCGCCTGCAGTTTTTTGCCAAAGCCAACGGCTGGAATGTCCGCATCCGTACCTATCCCAGCAGCGATGCACTAACCGATGGGCTGCACCGTGGAGAAGTTCAGCTCATCGCCTGCACGGTTTTTAACCTTACGGGCCATGAACGCTGGGTTACCTTTGTCGACACCATTCCCCAGCAATATATGACGGATGCTGCCCATTCTGCCCTGATGGATCAATTGAATCAGGCCATCTTGAGCATTGAAATGACCAACCCGGCGTTCGAGACACGCCTCAAACGCGAGTATCTTGATCCCAGCATCTACCAGATGGCCCGCTACTCCGAGCACCAGCAAGCCTTCATCCGTACGGCCCCCACCGTCCGCGTCGTCTTTCCGGGGACCTTTCTCTCCCTCATCCAGCAAAACAGGGAGTTCGGCAACATCTACGGCATCGCCCCGGACATCCTGACTCTGCTGATGAATACCACCGGCATCACATTCCAGCCCGTAATTGCCGATTCGGCCGACACGGCAGCCCAAATGCTGCGTGAAGGAAATGCCGAAGCCGCCTTTGCCGTTTACGTCAATGATCCCAAGCTCCAGAGGATGCAGTTTTCCAACAACATCCTCTGGATGCCATTTACCCCCATCATCCAGCGCACCCAATCGGAAACAGCCAGACCGTCGAGCATTGTCATCCCCACTTGTTATGCGGGCCTACGCGAATTCTTCCAACGCCTCAACCCGCAGGCCAAAGTTGATGAAATCGACAATCCCGAAGAATGTCTCTATGCCGTCGAACAGGGGCTATACGATTGTACCTATCTTCCCCAGCCCTACCTTTCCAAGAACCAGAACATCCTATTGCATTTCCAGCTGAAGCCCACCGATTCTGCTACTGTTTCCGTCCCGCTCTGCTTGATGTTCCGCGCCGATGCCCCAGAGATGCTCTGCCACACTGTCAATACCGCCCTGCTGGGATTGCCGCAAAACCAGCTGACGCAGATCATCCAGCACAACAGCGCACCAGATATCTCCTTTGGCTATTTGTTGACTCAGCATCCGCTAGCCCTTACCGTCGGACTGCTGCTCACCTTTATCATCTTGGTCACCGCCATATTCCTGCTTTATCGCAACCGGCTCGAACAAGAAAAGAACCGCACCCTAGCCCGGCGGGAACTCGAACTCCAACAAGCCCTCGATGCCGTGGAAATCCTGCAGGAAGACCGTGATAATTACAAGCGCAATGCCGAAACCGACCATCTCACAGGCTGCCTCAACAAGGCTGCTATGACAATGCAATGCCAGCAAATTCTCGACCAGCTCCCCGAAAACTGGACCGCCGCCTTCTTTATCATCGACCTCGACCATTTCAAAGAGGCCAATGATACCTATGGCCATCAGCACGGCGATGACATCCTCATCGAATTTGCCGCCATGCTGCGGGGCCTCTTGCCACCACGCACCCATATCGGCCGATTCGGCGGCGATGAATTCACTCTGTTCCTGTTCGAAGAAGACAGCGACATCTACGAAGCCTATGTCCGGCGGATTGCTGAACTCATCCTCGAACAGACTCGCGGACTCATTGTCTGTGGGGCTCCCGGCAACGTCACTGCCAGCATCGGCATCGCCATCAGCCCTGCCGGCGGCAAACGCGACCTGGCCACCATTTTCCGCCAAGCCGACCGCGCCCTCTACAATGTCAAGGAAACCTGCCGCGACAACTATGAACTTTATCAGCATTAAAAACGATGGCCCGTTGACTTCAAAAGAGTCAACGGGCCATCGTTTTTACAGGTGCCTTCTACAGCCTGCTTATCCTCTAAATTACAGTTTGTAAGTTACAAGAATCTCATTCGAAGCAACTCTTCGCCGCCGCTAGGGGCAGTGCCAACACTCCACGGGAGATGGTTTCCTAAACGGAATTTTTATCCTTAATTAAGCATCGAAAAAGTTGCAAAACGCGCTTCGCTTGAAC
>CALYVJ010000007.1 GCA_945494195.1 uncultured Selenomonas sp.
TAATTATTCAATAATGGATAAATATAATATTGCTGGTGCGAAAAAATGCGTAAAATCAAGGAGAATGCGCTATTTTTCAGAATATTATGCTTGAATATGCATATTGACAAGGGTTTACAGTCTTCCTATAATAGGAGTTACATTACAGTCGAAATGTATTGTATAGAGACAATGTATTACATACAAAGGACAATCTCAAAGGAGAGACGGATATGTGTAGAATTGGTTCAATCAAGAGTAAAGTACCCATTCAGCCATCAAAGGCGCTGCGTTTGATGCTTCCGCAGCAGGAAGGGCATGATAACTCCGGATTTGCCATGGTCATGCAGGACCTGTACGGCATCTTTTCCGATTATAAGGATAAGCCGCTGTTATCCCTGGCCTGCACGCAGCGTGGTGCGCAGCTTGTAGAGGAATACATGGATGCGCACAACTTCGTGCAGCTGGCAGAATGGATTCCTATTCCGGACAAACGCCCGGGGCTTGATATCCAGGCAATGCCATACTACATTTTCCGCAACTACGATTATCCGGAAGACGCTGAAAAGATGACCAAGGAGCAGAGGGAAAACCTGCTGCTTGATACCCGTCTGGCACTCAGGAAACTGCTGGAAGAGGCGGGAGAGGGGTTTGTCTATTCCTTCTGGCCGGATGTCCTGACGCTCAAGGAAATCGGCGATCCGCGTGATATTGCTACGTATTTCCACCTTTGGGATGACAATGGCTGTCTGGCTGCTAAGTCAATCGTAGCTCAGTGCCGTCAGAATACCAACTATGATATCGTGCGTTATGCAGCGCATCCGTTCTTCCTGCAGGGATATACGCTTTGTGCGAACGGCGAGAATACCTTCTATACGAAGAATAAGGAGTTCCAGAAATCGCTGCATCGCGGCTATATCGGTTTTGAGTCCGATTCCCAGTGCTTCCTCAATACGCTTCATTATGTACATCATGAGCTCAAATGGCCGCTTACCTATTATAAGCATGTCATTACCCCGCTGCCCTTCGAGGAAATCGAACAGCGGGAGGATAAAGAGGTCCTTACGGCGATTCGCCAGTCGTTGGCCAATCTCGAGATTAACGGACCGAATACCGTCATTGGGGTGCTGCCGGATAATCGCATGATTACCTGCTGCGACTCCAAGAAACTTCGTCCGGTTGTCATCGGCCGCACGGATGATATGCTGGCAATCTCTTCGGAGGTTTGCGGCATCAATGAAATCATGCCGGACCGTGACCAGACGAAAGATATTTATCCAAATGAGCGGGAAATCATAGTAATCAACGATGAGCTGGAGGTACAGAGATGGAAGCAGTAAAAACTCAGGACGTGGCAGTAAATGACCTGCCATGGAAAATCGAATATCATGCTGACCGCTGTACGATGTGCGGCAGCTGCGTGGCTGGCTGCTCGTTCAAGGCCATCAAAGTGGTTACGCAGAGCCAGTCTTTGACGATTTCGGAGGGGAGTCAGCCCGAACCGAAGCATACGCATGTCGCGCGCCCCATCATCAAACAGGTGGCAAGCCTCACGGATTTCTGCCGGGGCTGTGGCATGTGCGAGAAAATCTGCCCGAACAACGCCATTCGCCCGGTGCGCAATCCGGACAGCCGCCGCACGCTGCTGGCAAAAGACAATGGCCCCATCAAACGCGGCGGCCGTACGAACCTTAACGCCCAGCGCACGTTGGATAGCATTGTCGTGGGCCGCATCTCCCAGATGACGGACCCGTCCCTTGATGCTGCCCGCCATACCTTCGATATCCGTTCGCCCTTTGGTCGTGTCCTTTCCGCTAAAGAGCTCCCCTTTGAGCTCAAGGATGGCAAGTTGGTACAGGCAAGCCATACGCCGCCGGTGGATTGGATTTATCCGCTCATTTTCTCGGATATGTCCATCGGTGCCCTGTCGACCCGTGCCTGGGAAGCTGTGGCACTGGCTGTGGGCTACCTCAATGAGAAATGCGGCCTGCCGGTACGCATGAGCTCTGGTGAGGGCGGTATGCCGGTAAAACTTTTGGAATCAGAATATCTCAAATACTTCATTATACAGATTGCGTCTGGTCACTTTGGCTGGAACCGCATCATCAAAGCAATGCCGCATATGGTTACGGACCCGGCGGGTATCCTCATCAAGATCGGTCAGGGGGCAAAACCGGGTGACGGCGGTCTGCTGCCGGAGGCAAAGGTAGCGGAACATGTCCAGGCGATCCGTGGTGTTCCGAAGGCAACGCTGGCTTCGCCGCCGAACCATCAGGGCCTGTACTCCATCGAGGAATCGGTCCAGAAAATGCATCTTTCTATGAATGCCGCCTTTGGCTTCCGTGTCCCGGTCGGCATCAAGTGCGCTGCTTCGGCAACTTCTGTTTCTGTATACAACAACTTGCTGCGTGACCCGTACAAAATCTGCGGCGGGTTCTTCCTGGATGGTATTCAGGGCGGTACTGGTGCAGCCAATGAGGTTTCCCTTGACCACACGGGCCATCCGGTGGTTTCCAAGATTCGTGACTGCTACAATGCCGCTGTCAAACAGGGCTTGCAGGGCCAAATTCCGCTTTATGGCGGTGGTGGTATCGGCATGACCGGTAATGCGGCAGCAGATGCCTTCAAGATGATGTGCCTTGGTGCCAACGGCGTATTCGTGGGCAAGGTACTGATCCAGCTCCTGGGGTGTGTTGGCAACGAGCAGGGCCGCTGCAATTCCTGCAATACGGGTAAATGCCCGATGGGGATCTGTTCCCAGAACCCGCGCCTCGTGAAACGCCTCGACATCGATCGCGGCGCACAGAAAATCGTCGATTATGTACTGGCCTTTGATGCGGAGCTCAAGAAGCTCATGGAACCGATTGGCAACAGCTCGCTGCCGATTGGCCGCAGTGATGCACTGGTATCGACGGATAAGGCTGTGGCAGAAAAACTCGGCATCCAGTATGTATGCTAACGATGGCGTAACAGGAGGCAATAACTTATGTTTAAGATAGAAACAATGCAGGGACATGATCGCATGTCCACTCAGGACCTGCTGCTCGCTATTGGCGATGCGGTAAAGCAGGGCGAGACCGAGTTCGAGATTGAGGCTTCTGGCCAGCATGATATCGGCGGTCCATTATGGCATCCGGAAGGCAAGACGCTACACTTCCATGTCACCAATGCTGGCCAGCGTCTCGGTTCCATGTGTTTGCCGGGCACGGAGATTGTCGCCGATGGTTCGGTATCGGCCGATGTGGGCTGGCTGAATTCTGGCGGTACGATTACGGTTAAAGGCGATGCCGGTGATACGGCAGGCCATTGCTCTTCCGGTGGCAAGATTTTCATCGGTGGCCGTGGCGGTACCCGTACGGGTTCGTTGATGAAACACGATCCGCTCTATGAGGAGCCGGAACTTTGGATTCTCAAGAATGTCGGTTCCTTCTCCTTTGAGTTTATGGGCGGCGGCCGTGCAATCGTTTGCGGCTATGATAGCGAGCAGTTTGCCTCGGTTCTCGGCGACCGCGCCTGCGTTGGTATGGTAGGCGGCGTGGTCTATGTACGCGGTACCATCGATACCTATCCGGCAGATATCAAATATCTGGATCTGGATGAGGACGATATTGCCTTCCTCGATGGCGGCATGGATGAATTCCTCCAGCATATCGAGCGCGAAGACTTGCGTCAGGAACTGTCGGATTGGAGCCAGTGGAAGAAACTGCGCCCGCTGACGGCTGCGGAAAAGAAGGGCAAGAAAAACCACGACCTCAAGGCATTCCGTTTGAATGACTGGGTAAAGGGCGGTATCTTCAGCGATGTTGCTCATGATGATTTTGCTGTCCATAACACGCTTTCGACGGGACTTTACCGTCTGCGTGTGCCAAGCTGGGATAACGCGAAATTCGCAGCACCCTGCGAATTCAACTGCCCGACGGGGATTCCGACCCAGCGCCGCTATGACCTGATTCGTCAGGGCAAGCTCGATGAGGCCTTTCAGCTGGAACTTCAGTATACGCCGTTCCCAGGGTCGGTTTGCGGTTCGGTCTGCCCAAACCCCTGCATGGATCACTGCACCCGCGGAACGATTGATGAGCCCATCCAGATCGGTGACCTCGGTTATCGTTCGGCCTTCTTGAAGGTGGAACCGCCAAAGACCAAGACGGGCAAAAAGATTGCTGTCATCGGCGGTGGTGTGGCCGGCCTTTCTACGGCTTGGCAGCTGGCCCGTAAGGGACACAGCGTCACGGTCTATGATGATGCAGAGCACATGGGTGGTAAGCTGGAGCAGGTTATCCCCCGCGGCCGCCTGGCCCATGAACTCTTGGAAGCAGAACTCAAACGCATCCAGAGTGTTGGCGTAGAATTTGTCACCAGCTACAAAGTCGATAAAGAGAAATTTGCTGCCCTGCGCAAAGAAAATGACGCTGTAGTCGTGGCAACGGGCGGCACGAAATCCCGCTTCTTCCCGTGGGAAGGAGCAGAACACCTCACCATGGGGCTGGAATACCTCAAGGCAATCAACCGCGGCGAGAAACCGGCTACGGGCAAACGCGTAGTAGTTATCGGTGCCGGTAACTCCGGTATGGATACCTGCCGTGGTGCCTATGAGATGGGCGCTGAGAGCGTTATCGCTGTGGATGTGCAGAAACCGGCTGCTTTCGCCGATGAAATCGAGTATATCGAGAATTTGGGCGGCAAGCTCGTCTGGCCGTTTTTCACGGATAAGATTACGCCAGAGGGTGTCTATGGCAATGATGGCCGTTTCATTCCGGCTGACCAGGTTATCGTCAGTATCGGTGAGGAACCTGTCCTCGACTTCCTGCCGGAAGACGAAGGCATTGAGTATTTCCGCAAATCCTGGCTGGTACCGAAAAAAGACCAGAGCATTGCTGATGGTGTATTCACAGCAGGCGATACGATCAAACCGGGCCGCCTGACGGATGCTATCGGCAGCGGCCGCAAGGCAGCTTGGTATGTCGACCAGTATGTCATGGGCAAAGAGACGATAAGCTTCCCTGAGAAGCAGCAGATTCCTGCGGACCGCCTGTCTAAAGCCTATTTTGACAAATGCCATCACTGCCTGCTGGGTGATCCGGTGGATGACCACACGCGCTGTGTAAGCTGCGGTACCTGCCGTGATTGTAAGATGTGTCTGGAATCCTGTCCAGAAAAAGCCATCACCCGTATTCAGAAGGAAGATGGCAGCTGGGAGTACGTATCTGACCCGGATCGCTGTATCGGCTGCGGAATCTGCGCGGGTGTCTGCCCCTGCGGTGTCTGGAGCATTAACGACAATCCGGAAAAAATCGCTATGTATTCGACGGGAGCAAAAGCGTAAAATATTCATTGTTTCACGTGCAACAAAACGGGGCCATGAGAAGTTGATTCTCATGGCCTCGTTTTTCGGTATAGGCTTATATATTAATGATGGGTAGCGATATAGAGAATATCGTTTATTAAAAGTGGTGTCCTTGGCTATCCCGTGGATATTATTTATGCCAATTGATTTTGTACTGGCAGTGGTAGGTAAAATCACCGGTATAGGGCGGCGTTGTCGAATGCCATTTACGAAAGGCCAGATACACATTGCCCAAAGAAGGGGAGAAGGCCGTATCTTCGAAAATCACATAGCCGTTAGGGGCTTTGACCACAAGGGAAAATTCGCCACTTTCGACATAGGCACCTTCATCCCCGGAGTTATAAAGAACTCCCTCGTAATGAACAAGGCCGGATTCTAAATCCTTCAAATCAACTTTGGTACATGTGAAGTCAATATTGGGACTCGCCATGCAAGTGGTAATGCCAGTTCCTATCAGGCTGATCGTTATGGTCAGGAGCAGGAAGAGCTTTTTTACATAGCGTGGCGCAGCCATAGATTTTTGAAGGATAGTCAACATGAATGAACCTCCAGAAAAAAATACACAACTAGCGGTTGATATGAAATCCTACATATTTTAACGGAGGTTATAAGGCTTGTCAAGGGATGAGGAGGGGATGGGGACAGGTTATTCTTCCACGAGGGGATACAGTTCGTTATCTTCGCGGCGAAGGCACTCCAGCAGGGCAACGATAACTTGCTTGGTTTCTTGCAGAAAGTCAGCGGGATTATTTTTTATTTTGGTTGGCGTCATGAAGGCTTCCTTGTACCCTTTGAAGGTATCCGCTAGATGCCCAATTTCCAGGTCAAAGCGGGCAGCGGTATCGCGAACTTTTTTGAGGCCGCTTTTCTTCAGATTGGGATAGAGAAATTTATCTTCGGCGGCCAGATGAATGGAGATAAGGCCTGCCCTTTTTTATTTCGTGGCTAGTTTAACGGAAACGAGGAGAAAAAGATGTAACCAGGGCTACGTTTTTGCGTACATGTGACAGATATCAATTGTTCTTTCCTAGAAAAGAAATTATACTTACAGTAAAAAGAACAGTTGGAGGCGGGATCTATGATAAAAATTGTATTTTCGGATATCGATGGGACGTTCTTGACGCCGGACAGCAAGGTTAGTCCAGTGACCGCGGCGGCCGTCAAAAAGCTTTTGGGCAGGGAAATTCCGTTGGTGCTGGTTTCAGCCCGGATGCCGGAGGCAATCTATCCCTTGACCGATGCAATTGGCATCAAGATTCCCATCATCAGCTATAGCGGGGCGCTGGCACTCACGGAGACGGGGGAAGAGCTTGGCAGTGTAACGATGGCTGGGGCGGATACTGCCCGCCTGCTGAAAGTGCTGGCAGAGGAATACTCCGATGCAGTAGTCAACTACTATGCTGGTCATCATTGGTATGTAAAAGATGTGACCAATGCGCGTGTTCAGACGGAGGTGTGCATCACCTCGGCACAGCCGCAGAATGCCAGCTTCGGGGACCGGCTGGCGGCTGGTGAAGTTCCCCATAAGATTTTGCTGATGGCCGAACCAGAACTTTGTGAGCGGGCGGAGCGGGAACTGTCGGCCCGGTTCCCAATGTTCCATGTAGTCCGCTCGGCAGCATTTTTACTGGAAATCATGGATGCCTCCGTATCGAAGGCCAGCGGCATTGAAGTGATGTTAAAGCATTTCGGTTTCCGCGCGGAGGAATCGCTTTCTTTTGGGGATAATTATAACGATACGGAGATGCTGGCTCTCACAGGCCGCAGTGTTGCCATGGGAAATGCTCCGGACGATATCAAGAAATTGGCAACCGATATCACCGCATCTAATGCCGAAGACGGACTGGCGAAGTTCCTGGAACAGGAAATCTTTGCCAGCTGTGAGGAGGGGATGCTATGTCCAAAATGTTTTGGAAAAGTGAACCTATCTTAGACAATAGGTAGTGACCTCCAATTGCAAGCATCGTGGAATGATAAATGCTTCGCAACCGTCCAGATGGAACCGGACTATGCCTTCTGGCAGAGGTGAAAAATACGGTAGGTAGTACGAATACCTTTGGTACAGGGAAGGTATTGCAGCTCAATATTATATCTGCGACGAGTTCTTCGGCAGAAAATAACGGGAAGTTTAAATGCCGTGCGCTGGCCGATGGCCTGTCACTCAATAATTACCAGCTGTTGAACGCTCTGGCCAGCAGTGGCATGAATACGCCAGTGCTATGAGTTTTGATGATATACTGACGATGTGGAATGACGAGAAATGATTCCTAAGCGTTGAGCAGTGGAAGGAATATAATAAACAGGCTGTGAAGACCTTGTACCAAATGTTGGTAGAGCGAGGTTTTCACAGCCTGTTTTTCAGTGGGCGATTTTTTGTAGTTTTTTTTCGACGTGATTAAGGATTTCACAGCCGTCATCGGTGACGATAACGAGATCTTCAATGCGGACGCCGAAGCGGTCCGGCAGGTATACACCGGGTTCGATGGAAAAGACCATGCCGGGCACGGTCTTGTTTTCGTTGGTGGCACTGACATCGCCCTGCTCGTGGTCGGTTTGGCCGATGAAGTGGCCGAGACGGTGATTGAATTCTTTTTCGTAGCCATTTTCGGCCAGGAAATCTCGGGCGGCTGCATCGATGGCCGCTAAGGGAATGCCGGGGCGGATGATGGCTTCAGCTTTTTCGTTGGCCTGGCGGACAAGGTCGTGTACTTTGCTAAATTCTGAATCGGCAGGTTCGCCGATTACAAAGGTCCGCGTCATATCGGAGCAGTAGCCTTTATACACGCAGCCCATATCAATGAGGACGCATTCCCCTTCTTTTAAGGTGGTGTCATCTGGTTCGTGGTGCGGGTCGGCGGCATTGGCGCCAACGGAGACAATGGTGGGAAAACTGGGCCCTGAGGCACCTTCGGCTAGGAAGGTTTTATCGATGAAGTCTGCCAGTTCTTTTTCGGTCATGCCAGCCTTCGCGTGGGCAAAGGCCTGAGTTATGACTTTGTCGTTGATGCGGGAGGCAATGCGCATAAGCGATAATTCTGTTTCATCTTTTATGGCCCGGCAGTCATCGACAGCTTTTGAAGCCAGGACAGGGGTGACGCCCGTCCGCTCCAGAAGTGGTATCAGGAAGCGGGCTGTGAAGGTTTTATCAATGCCGAGCTTTCCTTCTTGGACATGGGATGCCAGCAGGGCAATCTGATCATCCATATCGCTGAAACGAACTTCGTTATAGCCCGTTTCTGCAACGGAGAAGAGATGGTTCAGGAAAAAAGTATGCTTTCCATCGCTGCGGATGAGGAAGGCGTAGAGCCGTTCGAAGGGTTCTACATAGATACCTGTGAGATAGCGGATACTCATCGGATCTGAGACGAGGAGCTGAGAAAGGCCCATGGATTCCATATTTTTGATGACGTATTTGATACGATGATTCATACATTTATCGTCCTTTCGAATAAGATACAGTCTAATTATACTACTTTGTCAATCTCGCGTCATATAGGGGGATCAAAGAGGGCCGGGTAAGATAAAAGAAAAGAAAGAATGTGTAATCGTGTAACAAGGCAGGAGAAGAGCCTGCGGATCTTATCTTGAAGGGCGGCCAGGTATTCGTGGGTTTTAATGGTGCATTCAAGCGGGGGGATATAGCCATTAGTCAGGGCTTTATCGCTGGGCTTGGCCAGTATTTCGGTCCCCATAAGGTCGATTGGCAGACCCTCGGTCATGACAGCCATAATCTCATCGTCATCGGTACGAATGATGATGACATGCAGGCAGCTTTGGGGGAAGGAGGTATCCGGCCAGTTGGCCGGATATTTTTATTCTTAATTATCAGAATATATGACACGTTCTTATAAATTTGTAACAAATAAAGAGCAATAAAAAAGTTGACAGAACGATATGCATGTGCTATATTAAAAGCATGAAATGTGCTCGAACACAATTTTAAGGATACCACTCAAAATCTATATGGAGGGATATGGAATGAAAACAAGCACGAATAAAAGTGCAGGAAAGAAAATTTCTAGCAAGTTCATATATTTCTTTGGTTCCTTTGGAGGTATTTTATTCGGTTATGATATTGGCGTTATGACCGGTGCTCTTCCGTTCCTGCAAAACGATTGGGGACTGCAGGGCAATGCCAGTGTCATTGGCTGGATCACTTCCGCGGTTATGTTTGGTGCAATTTTTGGCGGTGCTTTGGCTGGTCAGCTTTCCGATCGTCTGGGCCGCCGCAAGATGATTTTGCTTTCGGCACTTATCTTTATTATCGGTTCGATTCTTTCGGGTATCGCACCGCAGGATGGTTCGCTTTATCTCATCGCTGTCCGCACGCTGTTGGGCTTGGCTGTTGGTGCTGCATCGGCATTGGTTCCGGCTTATATGTCGGAGATGGCGCCGGCCCGGTTGCGCGGACGCTTGTCCGGTATCAATCAGACCATGATTGTCTCTGGGATGCTTCTTTCTTATGTCGTTGACTATCTGCTCAAAGACATGCCGGAAATGATTGCTTGGCGTCTGATGCTGAGTTTGGCGGCTGTACCGGCTGTCATCCTTTTCTTCGGTGTTCTCCATCTTCCGGAATCGCCGCGCTTCCTGGTTCGCGGCGGCAAGCTGGACGAGGCCCGTCAGGTGCTTTCCTGCATCCGTCCGGAGTCGGAAGTCGAAGCCGAGCTCATGGATATCCAGAATACTGCCCGCGATGAACAGCAGGCAAAGCAGTCTACGTCTCTTTCGACGCTGGTATCGGGCAAATATCGTTATCTGGTTACCGCTGGTGTTGGTGTGGCTGCCTTCCAGCAGTTCCAGGGCGCTAATGCGATTTTCTACTATATTCCGATGATTGTGGAACAGGCTACGGGCCAGGCTGCCAGCTCGCAGCTCATGTGGCCGATTATCCAGGGCATTATCCTGGTACTTGGTTCCTTGGTATTCCTCGGCATTGCCGATCGGTTCAACCGCCGCACGCTGCTAACGGTAGGCGGCACGGTTATGGGGCTTTCCTTTATTCTTCCGGCAGTTCTTAACAGCCTGATTCCGGGGATGGACCCCATGATGATTGTCTTCTTCCTTTGCATCTATGTTGCCTTTTATTCTTTTACCTGGGCACCGCTTACGTGGGTTATTGTCGGTGAGATTTTCCCGCTGGCAATCCGCGGCCGTGCTTCTGGTGTCGCTTCTTCGTTCAACTGGATTGGTTCTTTCCTGGTCGGTTTGTTATTCCCGATTATGACGGCAACGATTTCCCA
The DNA here is from genome assembly GCA_945494195.1 of uncultured Selenomonas sp. GTDB lineage: Bacteria > Bacillota > Negativicutes > Selenomonadales > Selenomonadaceae > Selenomonas_A. The sequence continues at coordinate 10,567 of CALYVJ010000007.1, forward strand.
GGCAGCAGTATTCGCTATCTTCGGTGTTATCTGCCTGCTAGGCGTAGCCTTCATCCGCAACTGCGTGCCGGAGACGCGCGGTCATACGCTGGAGGAAATTGAGGCCGCTGGTATTCGTCAAGACGAAGCAAAAGGCAAAACAGCAATGACGCATTGATTTATTTACCTGGCTACGAGGGGAGAGTTCGCTGATGGAACTTATGAAAAATGCAGCCAGTATTGAGAATGGTGAGACGGCCCTGGGCATTGAACTGGGATCCACCAGAATCAAAACTGTGCTCGTAAACAGAAATTGTGAAACGCTGGCTTCCGCAAGTTATGAATGGGAAAATCAGCTCGAGAACGGCATCTGGACGTATGATTTGGATCGGGCTTGGGCGGGCATTCAGACCTGCTTCACTCAGGTGGCCGCTGATGTGCGCAGCCGCTATCATGTGCCGTTTACGAAGATTGGTGCCATTGGTGTCAGTGCTATGATGCATGGCTACCTGCCCTTTGACAAGGACGGCAAGCAGCTGGCAGGGTTCCGTACCTGGCGCAACAACATCACAGGCGAGGCTGCCGATGCGCTGACGAAGGAGTTTTCCTTTAATATCCCGCAGCGCTGGAGCATTGCTCACCTGTATCAGGCAATCCGCAATAAAGAAGAGCATGTCAAAGACATTGCTTTCCTGACGACGTTGGCAGGTTATGTTCATTGGAAGCTGTCGGGCGAAAAAGTCTTGGGGATCGGGGATGCCTCGGGCATGTTCCCCATTGACAGTGCAACGGGGGATTACGAGGAAGGCATGCTGGCAAAATTTGCGGCGCTGGATGATGTGAAGCCCTTTGCTTGGTCGCTTAAAGAGATTCTGCCGCAGGTCCTTTCGGCTGGTGAAAAGGCCGGTGTCCTTACGCCGGAGGGAGCAAAGCTTCTGGATCCGTCGGGCAAACTCGAATGGGGAAGCCTCATGGCTCCGCCAGAGGGCGATGCGGGAACCGGCATGGTCGGTACCAACAGCGTTCGCAAACGCACGGGCAATATCTCAGTAGGTACCTCGGCTTTCTCGATGAATGTTCTCGATGCACCGCTGAAGGAAGTCCATCAGGATATCGATATGGTAACGACGCCGGATGGCGCTCCCGTAGCCATGGTTCATACCAATAACTGTTCCTCTGACCTCAATGCTTGGGTTTCCCTGTTCGGGGAATTTGCCGAGGCTATGGGGCACGGGTTAAAGCCGGATAAACTTTACGGACTGCTCTTTAACCAGACTCGCCTGGCAGATAAGGATGCTGGCGGGCTGCTCAATTACAGCTGCCTCTCCGGTGAGAATATCACGCGGGTGGAGCAGGGACGTCCGCTCTTTATGCGCACGCCGCACAGCCATATGAATCTGGCAAACTTCATGCTGTCCCAGCTTTATGCAGCCTTTGCACCGCTGAAAATCGGCATGGATATCCTCGTCCGCGAGGAAGGCGTCAAGACGGATGTGATGATTGCCCAGGGCGGTTTGTTCCAGACTCCGGTCATCGGCCAGCAGGTTTTGGCGGATGCGCTGAACATCCCGATTACGGTTATGGAAACGGCGGGAGAAGGCGGCCCATGGGGCATGGCAGTCCTGGCTGTATTTGCCAAATGGGGCATGCCGGAGGAGACGTTGGCAGACTTCCTCGACACCCATGTTTTCCGCAATCCGGAGAGCACGACGCTTACGCCGAATGCGCAGGGCGTCGCTGGCTGCCAGCAGTTTATCAAAGCATATCGCGCCGGTCTTGCCGTTGAGAAGGAAGCCGGTACGGCGGTTCAGGAAACGGCTTGAACTTTATAAGGTATCTCAGTAAGAAAGGATTTTGGTCATGTTAGAAGCGTTGAAACAAGAGGTCTATGAAGCAAATATGATGCTGCCGAAACTCGGCATCGTGACTTTTACCTGGGGAAATGTCTCCGGTATTGACCGCAAGCAGGGCCTCTTTGTCATCAAACCATCAGGGGTTCCCTACGAGGACTTGAAACCGGAGGACATGGTGGTTGTCGATATGAACGGTCATGTGGTGGAGGGCGATATGAATCCGTCCAGCGATACGATGACGCACCTGGTTCTTTACAAGGAATTTCCGACGATCGGAGCCGTGGTTCACACGCATTCTTCCTGGGCGGTTTCCTTTGCCGAAGCAGGACTTCCGCTGGAAGCCCTCGGAACGACTCATGCAGATACATTCTTTGGTGATGTACCGGTGACTGAGGCTTTGACGAAAGAAGAAATTGCGTCGGATTATGAGGAAAATACGGGCCATGTCATTGTCCGTACGTTCAAAGACCAGGGCATCGACCCTGAGGCAGTTCCGGCGGTGCTGGTCAAGCAGCATGGTCCCTTTACCTGGGGGCCAAATCCGAAAAAGGCCGTGGAGACGGCCAAAATCCTTGATGTGGTAGCCGAGATGAATTACCATGCCCTGCAGCTTACGCGGGGCGATATCCGGGTGCCGCAGTACCTCTTGGATAAACATTATTATCGCAAACATGGTGCCAATGCCTACTATGGACAGAATAATGCCAAGTCCAATAGCGGTGCAACGCATCGTTGAATAGTCGCAATGACGAGCATCTATCTATAAACGGAAGGGAAGCGTTATCATGTTAGAGACGAAGAATTATGAGTTTTGGTTTGTTGCCGGCAGCCAGTTCCTTTATGGTGAGGAGACGTTAAAAGAAGTTGCCCGCGATGTGGAAGATATGACGGAAAAGCTCAATGCCAGCGGTAAGCTGCCGTATAAAGTGGTTTGCAAGGGCGTTATGACGACGGCTGAGGGCATCACGAACTTCATGAAGGAAGTCAATTATCATGATGAAGTTGCTGGTGTAATCACCTGGATGCATACCTTCTCTCCGGCTAAAAACTGGATTCGCGGCACGAAGCTCCTGCAGAAACCGCTGCTGCATCTGGCTACGCAGTATCTCAACAACATTCCGTATGATACGATTGATTTTGACTACATGAACCTCAACCAGAGTGCGCATGGTGACCGCGAGTATGGGTATCTGAACTCCCGTCTCGGCATCAACAACAAGATTGTCTATGGCTACTGGGGCGATGAAGAAGTCCAGCAGGAAATTGCGGACTGGCAGGATGTAGCCGTTGCTTACAATGAGAGCTTTAACATCCGCGTCTGCCGTTTCGGCGATACGATGCGTGACGTCGCTGTTACCGAAGGCGATAAAGTCGAGGCTCAGATCCAGCTGGGGTGGACCGTTGATTACTGGCCGGTGGGCGAGCTGGTCGATGTCATCGATGCCATTGATGAGAAAGATGTTGATACGGAATATGCAAAACTGCAGCAGAACTACACCCTCAATATCCAGCATAACAGCGCCGAGAAGTTCGAGGAGTCGGTTCGCTATCAGCTGCGCGAATACCTTGGCATCAAGAAATTCCTCGATGACAAGGGCTACAATGCCTTCTGCACGAACTTCCAGGATCTCAAGGGCCTCAAACAGCTGCCGGGCCTGGCTGCTCAGCTGCTGATGCGTGACGGCTATGGCTTTGCTGCTGAGGGCGATTGGAAACACGCCGCACTCACGCGCCTGCTGAAGATCCTTTCCCATAATGACCGCACGGTCTTCATGGAAGATTACACGCTCGACCTGCGCAAAGGCCATGAGGCTATTCTCGGTGCGCATATGCTCGAGGTTGACCCGACGATTGCCAGCGACAAACCGCGGGTTGAGGTTCATCCGTTGGATATCGGCGATAAGGAAGACCCGGCTCGTCTCGTATTCACGGGCGCTGATGGCGATGGCATCGATGTGACGATTGCGGACTTCCGCGATGGATTCCGCATCATCAGCTATCCGGTTGAGTGCCGCAAGGCTGAGGCTGAAACGCCGCATCTGCCGGTGGCTAAACAGCTCTGGACGCCGAAAGTCGGCCTCAAAGAAGGCGCAACGCAGTGGATTAAAGCTGGTGGCGGACATCATACCGTCCTGAGCTTTACGATTAAAGAATCCCAGATTCACGACTTGGCCATGATGTTTGGTACGGATCTCGTTGAAATCTGTTGATTACCCTAAAACTTTCCTAAGTTCCCCTGAGGAGGGCCGTTGGTATAAACCAGCGGCCCTTTTTGCGTTAGAGGAGACTCATCGCCGCCGCTGGGGGCTGAGTTCCTATAGTGATTCAATAAGAAAAAGGCCTTTGCAGGTGGGGGATTGCAAAGGCCTTTGGGTTAGGGGATTAGAAGTGGAAATCGAATTGGGTGCGGAAGAGGTGGCGTTTGGCATCTTTGGCTACGCCGGCGATGCTTCCGGAGTGGTTGTATTTCTGATCGGAGTAGAAGGTCTCCCATACCACATCCTTCCAGGGGATGTATTTAACACCGAGGATATATCCTTTGGTATCCGTTGGCAGGGAGCCCCATTCGTCATCGTGGGAGACATCGCCATAGCGGCCAAAGTCGATATAGCGGGCATAGAGACCCCAATCGCCGCGTTTGGTCGAATCGACATCGCGGTAGTCGACGCGGAATTCCTTACTGGTCTTGAAGTCGTAGGCATTCGTGCGGACATAAGTACCGGAGAGCGTCACGTCTTTGGCGACTTTGGCACGCAGATCGAGACCTGCGGCCCGGCTCATCATCTGATTGCCACGGGTGCCGTGCTCGCCACGGTAATTCTTGTTGCTCATATACGTGAGTGACCCATCGACAATGCCGAGGCGGCCGGTGATATTGGCACCGTAGAGATGCGTTTCTTCACCGTCCGGCATGGTGACGAGGTCGCCCTGGCGCGGACGCAGGCCGAAAGCCGAGAGACTCCATTTCGGGGTGAAGTTATAGGTGAGCTGGGCACCGTCGGCGGCATGGCCGAAGATGACGTTTTGATAGCCGTAGCCCCACCATTTCGTACCGAGAACAGCATTTAACTTCGGAGCTGGCTGGCCCTCAACCCAGATGCGCTGGAAGGTACCATCCTGGTCGTCGGATTTGGCATCTTTTCGCCAGGACTGATTTACGGTATAGCCTTTGCGCGTCTCGGACTGGAAGTGAGCTTCCCACTGATTGCCGACTTTCATGCGGCCTTCGAGATTCATATAGAAGTGTTTGTTGTTGTTTTGGGAGCCCACATCTTTCGTCGAGGAATCGTGGTCATATTTTGCCCGGACAAAACCCGAAAGCTGGATTTTATCCACTTTCTTCTCGAGGCTCGTCATGCGTTCATCCATCCGCGATAATTCGCCATGATATTCCCGCTCGAGTTTTTCCAGTAGTGCCTGGTCCGCAGGATTGACACTGCCCATTTTGTTCATGGCCCGTGCGACGACGGCAGCCATTTCATAGCGGCTCATGGAACGGTTGCCAGCAAAAGTGCCGTCGCCGTTACCTTCCAGAACTCCATCCTTTACGAGCTGGTCAATGGCGGCATAGCTCCAGTGTCCGGCGGGGACATCTGTGAAGCTGGCAGCGCCTGTTTCTGGGGCTGCCATGGCATGTCCGCTGACTGCTGCCGTAATTGCCATGGCCGTAAGAAGGCTGAGTGTCTGTTTTTTCATTGTGAATCTCTCCTTATTTTTCTTCCGTTACCAATATCTTTCTCACATGGTCAAGAGGTTTGGAGCGCATGTCGCTTTGCCTGTGACAAAACGAATCATAACACGGGAAAAAGCAATAGGCAATAAGATAAAGCAATTGTGAGTCCTTGTTTCAGAAAAAATACGAATGTACGTGGAATTTATAAACCGTGTTTCAAAATTTTTCATGTGAAGCTGGTTTTGTTTTTAGCTTGTTATAAATAAAGCTTGTTATGCTATAATGAATGAAATATGAAGTTGTGAGGACGATAGGTGCGACTGGAGGTATTTATGCGATTACTCAAGATTATGCAAGAAAACGAACGATTTTCGCAAACGGAACAAGTTATCGTACAATACATGCTCGAACATCCCAAAGAAGTTGCGGAACTGACAACTCGCGAAATTGCCGCTAAGACCTATACTAGTCCGGCGGCCGTTTTTCGTTTGACGCAAAAATTGGGGCTCAAGGGGTATAACGAATTCCGCATCAAGTTTACCAGTGAAATCAGCCGCGTGAATCCAGAGTCATTCAGCATCCGTCATCGTCCGGTCACGCAGAAGGATAAGCCGGAAGATGTTATCCGCAAGATTGCCGCCCTTGAGGTCGAGGCAATCGAAGAAACGAAGAATGAATTTGACATCAGCCAGCTGGAGACAATCCTCAACCGCATGGAAAAGGTGGAGATGATTGATATCTATGCCTATGATCAGAATTATGCCCTGGCCCAGATGGCTGTTTACAATTTCATGCAGGTGAAACTGCCTGTGGTGGCTTAT